>DRJW01000199.1 GCA_011052055.1 Nitrospirota bacterium | reverse complement strand
TTTGTCATCGGCCCGACTGCCAAAAAGAGCCCCCTGGGAAGGTTGCGCTCTATCATTGGCCGCTTTGGGCGCCGCGCCAATTGGGTCTGGCTGAGCAAAACCTATTACCGATATAATCCTTTCCTTGTCCGCGAATTTAAATATTGACTGGATCGGATCGCCAAAGCCGGTTGTCTGGATGATATCAAGAGCCCGCAGGCCGTAAACTTTCCCTGCCGATGTAAAAAAGCAGACAATGTCCTTTGTGTTTACCTGAATCAACGATAAAAGGCCGTCCCCGTTTTTGAACCTGAGGGTATCCGGGCTTGCTACGTTTCTCGCCCTTCGCACCCAGCCGTCATTCGATACTATGACATGGGTGTCTTCATGGTCGATGAAGTCTTCCGCGCTATACTCTTGCTCCGCTCCAATAGAGGCTATAACTCTGGTTTTGCGGTTGTCGCCGTAAGTGTCCCGGATTAGAACAAGCTCTTTTCTTACAAGTTTCCAGAGCCTTGCTTTGCTACCAAGAACACCTCTTATAATCTCCCGTTCGGCCTCTTTCTCCGCTTTCTCCTTTCGTATTCTGGAAATCTCCAACCCGACCAGAGCGGACAGCCTCAGGTCGAGGATTGCGCTGGCCTGGGTTTCATCCAGTCTGAAACGCTGAATCAGGCCGTTTTTCGCGTCGTCTCTTGTTTTTGATTTTCTGATAATTGCAATGGCTTCGTCGAGGCTTTTGTAGACTTTGGCCAGCGCCGACAGAATGTGCAAACGCTCTTCGATGATTCTCAATTCGTAAGTCAAACGTTTTTGAGTAGTTTCATACCTAAAGTCGAGAAACGACTTTAACATCTGTCTTAAGGTGTGTCTTAAAGGTTTCGACTCAGGCGTAAGAGCGGTCATGTTCACAGCAAAATTGACCTGCAAGTCGGTGTGCTTGAAAATATAGGCCATTACCTTGTCTGCCTCCACCGTCTGGCCTTTCGGCTCCAGAACGATCCTGATATCCTCAGTCGACTCGTCCCGGATATCAACGATGGCCTGCAGTTTTTTCGATATGATCAAGTCTGCTATTTTTTCTATCAGGCTTGTTTTATTCACCGCGTATGGAATGGAAGTGATGATGATATGCCATTTGCCCCGCCCTATCGATTCTGTCACCCATTCACCCCTGACCTTTAGCGGGCCCCTGCCCGACTCATACACACCAAGAAGATCAGATTTGGAGGCTAGAAGCTGACCGCCGGTAGGGAAATCCGGGCCTTTGATATGCTTTAAGAGGTCTTTTGTCTCAAGTTTCGGTTTATCAACAAGGTCGATCAGCGCCTTCATGGTTTCTGTCAGGTTGTGCGGAGGAATATTGGTCGCGATACCCACAGCTATTCCTGAAGAGCCGTTTACCATCAGATTCGGAAAGCGGGCCGGCATAAGCCTCGGCTCCGTCTGTGTCGAGTCGTATGTCGGAACAAAATCGACGGTCTCTTTTTGGAGGTCCTCCAGCAATTCTCCGGCCAGCCGGGTCAGCCTGGCTTCTGTGTAGCGCATTGCGGCGGCGGGGTCGCCGTCTATATTTCCGAAATTGCCTTGTCCCTCAATCAAAGGGTATCTCAAGGAGAAATCCTGGGCCAGGCGCACCATCGTGTCGTAAGCCGCCTGGTCGCCGTGAGGATGATATTTTCCGATAACATCTCCCACGACAGTCGCCGATTTCCTGAATTTCGCTGTATGCCCCAGCCTGAGCTGGTTCATTGAGTAAAGAACGCGCCTGTGCACCGGTTTGAGTCCGTCCCTGACGTCTGGAAGCGCTCGTGATACAATAGTCGACAGCGCGTAGGAAAGGAATCTTGTTTCAAGCTCCTGCTTGAGAATGGTCTTTTGCGGAGGGTTTACTTTTGTTGTTTCTTTCTTTTTGGATTTCGACTTTGCGGACATGAGCTTTTTTGGAAAAGGTTATTTCACTTTCAGGTCAATAAGTTAAATAAGTCTAAGAAGACATAAATAATTCAACATAGTATAACATATGCAATGTATCTGTCCATATTCTATATTCAGTAGCTTTATTTTTCGTTCCGACAGGCTGTTACGTACATCTTCCTTGTTTATTCATTCGAATTGCTGTAAATTAGCATCAATTAGTTTAATTTAGATATAATTATGGTATGTAGTAAAACAGTCGTGGGGTCAGCGGCCTTTTGGGTTATAGTTTATTTCAGCGCCGCCGCTACTGCGTCTGGAAATCCTTTTCTTGAAAACCATATTAAATCTCTGGGGCCTGATTCGCCATCATCCGGCCGGCATGTTGTCGCGCGTCCCGGAAATACTGCTCGCCCGGAACTAATTTTTAAAAAACGATCCGTATTTCCTCTCCCCGCCCAGTTGCGCCCTCGCGTTAATTTCTGGAAAAAAATCTACTCTGTCTATACAACCGGCCAGGTGGTCATTCATGATAAAGAAAACCTGAGCATTATTTATGAGGTTGTGAATCTTAACAGGAAGTTCAAGAATCCAAAACCGGGCTCCAGGGCGGTGCGCAGATACCTGAAAAGCAGGCGAAGAATAATTTCCGGAATTTTGAAAAAACTTTATAAAAACAAGGGAAAGGCCTACACCTCGCAGGAGCGCGCCATAGCGGCGAAATTATCTGGCGTAAGGGGCTACAAAAAATATAAGAGCGCTTCAAGAAATGTGCGCTGGCAACTTGGACAGGCGGACAAATTCAAGCGGGGATTAAAACGATCCGGTCTTTATCTTGGCCAGATGCGGAAGATTTTCCGCTCACACGGATTGCCCGAAGAGCTCACCGCCCTGCCCCACGTCGAGTCTTCTTTCAATTACAACGCCTATTCCAGCGCTGGAGCCGCCGGTATCTGGCAGTTCATGCGGAGGACCGGCAGACTGTTTATGAAAATAAACTACACAGTGGATGAAAGACGCGATCCAATAATCTCCACTCACGCCGCGGCGAAACTGTTAAAACAAAATTACAAAAGGCTTCGCTCCTGGCCTCTTGCGATTACAGCGTACAATCATGGAACCAACGGCATGGCCAGGGCGAAAAGGCGCCACGGTGATAATATAGTCAGGATCATAGAAAGTTACAGGAGCCGCAGTTTTGGTTTTGCGTCGAAAAATTTCTACGCCGAATTCCTCGCCGCGCTGGACGTAGCCAGCAACTATAAGCGTCATTTCGGCAATATCGATTTTCTTCCTGAGATAAGGCAGAAGGAAGTGATTTTGCCGAGCTATGTATCCGCCAGAACCATCGCTAAAAGGCTGGGCGTATCCGTGGATACTTTGCGCTCGCATAACCGCGCTCTTCGCAAAAGCGTCTGGAAAGGAAACCGCCGCATTCCCAGGGGTTATAAACTCAAGGTTCCCGCGCAACTAGCGGCGAAAGCGCAAAGCGCCCTTGCGAGCCTGCCGGGCAATGAAAAGTTTTCGTCTCAAAAACATAGCGGATACCATATCGTGAGGCGTGGAGACACTCTTTCGGCTGTGGCCAGCTTTTACCGCTCTTCCATCGGAGAGCTAAAAGACGCCAACGGGCTCGACTCAAACCTGATTCTGGTTGGCCAAAAGCTGAGGATACCCGGGGCAAGTAAAAGCAGAAGAAAGCGGGTCGCCTCCAGACCGTCGTCTTCTATCAGCTCCAAACATACAGCCAGAACGGTTAACGGGGAGTCGATGTTTTATTATGTGAAAAAAGGCGATACTCTGTCATCCATCGCAAAACGGCACGGCGTGACGGTATCTACTCTTGTAAAGTTCAACTCTCTGTCAAGGCGCTCGGTTATATATCCGGGACAAAAACTTGGAATGACGGCGGCTGTGCCCCAGGTGAAAAAAGTGGCTTACAGCAAGCTGATCGACATAGAGAAGAAGAAAATAAAAACCGCGCCTGAAGCGGGAGAGAACAAGATAGCTAAAGGTAAAAACAAAACCCCGAAAGCAGTAGGCAGAAACGAGCTTATCTTGCTGGGCGGGCCTAATCTTTTTATTCGGGCTGATCGTTTCGATGTGCGGAAAACCGGACGGAATCTTGCGGAGCTGACTGTTAAACCGGAAGAGACGCTGGGCCATTACGCGGAATGGGCGAAGGTCAGTGTCTCAAAGATTCGCCGGATCAACAAAATTCCTAAATCCAGCAAAATCCATATAGGGGGTAGAGTAAAAATTCCCCTTTCCCGCGTTACCGACGAGCAGTTCGAGCGCAAACGGCTGGAGTACTACCTCCAGCTGTATGAAGATTTTTTCGACGCGTACAGCATAGAGGAAGCCAACAAGGTAATGGTCAAAAGCGGCCAGTCTTTGTGGGAGCTTTGCGTCAAAGAGTATGACGCTCCTTTATGGCTGGTCACTCTTTATAATCCAGACCTGGAGCTTGGCAAACTACACCCCGGAGACTCGGTCACAATCCCGACCATAGTTAAAAAATAACCGGGCGGCGCCGCGTCAAATCTTCGAAAACTTGTCTTTGGAAATTCCGCACTCCGGGCAAACCCAGTCGTCTGGAATTTCTTCGAAAGGTGTTCCGGGAGCGATACCACCATCGGGATCGCCCACTTCGGGATCGTAAATAAAGCCGCAAATATCGCAGATGTACATTATGCAAACCTCTATGCTAGCGTTTATTATTCTGGTTCACGGGATTTGAACCACCAGAGGATCGGACCGCTTCCCTTCCAGATTGTCAGTATCTTTGGCGGAAACCGCGTATTGCGCCGATTTTCCTTTTTTCACCTTTTTTATCTTGAAAACGTTTTCGTTAGAAGCGCCATCTTTCGTCCATCCGAACAACCTTTTTCTCCAGATGATGTATTTATCAATATCGATCTCTTCATTTTTATCCCACTTTAAAAACCATTCATCTCCATCCACTTCCCATTTTAAGCCTTTAACCGTTTCAGGCGGTTTTTTGGTCGTAGCGGAAATCATTTCTGAAAGCTCGCCTTCAAGCTTATCTTTATCTATCGCTCTTATTTTGTAGTAATAGATTTTACCATCCTTGAGCGCCTGATCCAGAAAGTAAGATTTATCCGCCGGAACTTCGGTTATCTTCTTAAACACGCCATCTTCCGCGTCTGACCTGAATATCTGATACGATTTTATCTTGATGTCCGGGTTTTTTCTCCAGCTTAGAGGAATTTCCCTGGGTCTGCTTTCCGCCGCTTTAATGTTTTCCGGCGGCGCGGGAACCGGTCTTGTCATCACCGAAATCACTTCACCCATTTCCGATTTGGCGTCAACCCGGTTATAGGCCTGTATCCTGTAAAAATATAAATTGGAGCTTTTAAGCTTCTTCTTTTTTACGAACAAGCCAGACCCGCCGCCATCAACATATGACGTTTTTTCTCTGCCTTTTATTTTCGCTATCTGCAAGAAAGTGTCTTCTTCCGCCTCCGCTCTGTAAATAATGTATCCGCGCACATTATCATCGGGGTGAGCTTCCCATTTGAGGGGAACTTTATTGGCCTGCCACCCTTTTCCTTCAAAACCGGTGGGAATGGCGGGTGGATCAGAGGTGGTGGCGCCAGCAGGATCGCTTTTTACCCCTTCACTGCCATACGGACTGTACGCCGAGATGGAATAGTAATAAGTTTTTGAGTCTGCAAGCTCAGGCGCGGCTTTAGAGCCGCCATTTAAATCATCATATTCAACGACCTTGCGCCCTTTGATATCCGCGATCAATTTATATGAGCCGTCTTTACTTTGGCTACGGTAAATTTTGTATCCGGCCACTTCGGCGTTATCGTGGAGGCTCCATTTTATATGCGCGGATCGAATGGAGCCGGAGCTGGCCGATAGTCCGGCCGGAGGTTTTGGAGGCCCCAATGACACAACGGAAACGGTTGCGGATTCAGGGCTTTCCCGGCCTACAATATTGATCGTGGTGACCTTGTAAAAATAGGTCGTGGAATCGTCCACAGGATGTTTTTCAGAATGTTGATCGATAAAGGCTACCGCGTCAGCATTCTTGATTTTACCGATTTTTATGAACTGCCCATCGGCTGATTGAGATCTGTAGATATAGAATGCTTTTACTTCAGGATCTGTTTGAAGCTTCCAGTTGATCTCGATTTTTCTGAAACCAGCCGGCATGGCCGCGACGCCTGACGGCGCGGATGTGTGTCTGCGCACACTGTCGCCCTTACGGATATCTTTGGCGTTTTTTATAAATTTAACATCCGATAGAGAGTCACCGACCGAAATGACCTCAAGGACGCCGACGTATTCCAGTTTGACGCGGATGACGCCTCCATCGGCCGGATCGGTTATTTTCTCCTTTTCACGAACCGCTACAAACTTGTCACCTCTTTTCAGACCGGCTTTTTCGCCAATGCTTATTATCCCCCTATCCTTTTTCTTGTCGGCCTCGACAACGATCCCTTCCCGGAAAAAACCATCAGTCTCTTCCGTGGCGCCGCCGACTTTCGCGGCCTTCTTGCGCCCGCTACCAGACATTAAGCGGACGACATCGCCCTTTTTTATTTTGCTTCCTTCAACAACCTTGACGCTGGATATCTTGTCGAGCGAATCGACGACTTCCAGAGTCGCCTTTTTTTCCCCTGGAATCGTATAGGCCTTGCCAGAGGGATCTTTAACCGTTTTTTCCCCTTTGATGACTTCGAGCCTGAGACCGACCGTTACGCCATTGCTCCGACCGGCGTTAATCCAGATTGTCCCGTCCTTTTGCACATCGATAATAAAACCTCTCCACGATTTGGAGGAGACATCATCTTTCGATTTCCCGCTTTTTGCTTTATCCGCCGAATACGCGATATGAGCGGGAGTAACGACGGAAAACATAATTAAGGAAAATATCAGAAGAAAAGGCGGGGAATAAAAATATCTATAAACTGTTCTCACCACTTATCCCCCTGCGTAATTTTCGCAGCGCTATTTTTAAACAGCTTTCCTGCGGTCATGAGATAAAACCGTATGATCGATGAATAATTCTGGTTATTGATCCAGTTTGCCGAAATCACTCGGCTTTACGTTATCGATCCATTTTTTGAACTGATCTTCTTTATCGATCTGCTCCTGCGATATATTCAGCTCAAAATCTTTTGCGTTATCGAGCACCTTTGTGGTGACAAATATCGGAGCCTCCACTCTCAAGGCTACCGCGATAGCGTCTGAAGGGCGCGAATCTATTTCTATCACGCCCCTGTCAGTGTTAATGGAGATAACGGCGTAAAAAGTGTTGTCTTTCAGGTCGTTTACGCAGATATGGCTCACATCGACATTGATACCCGTAAGCAGATTTTTTATCAGATCGTGCGTCATTGGCCTGGGAGTTATTACTGTCTCCATCTGGAGGGCTATGGCAGTAGCTTCCGGGTAACCGACCCATATGGGAAGCGATTTCCCCCCTTCTTTATCCTTGAGGATAATAATAGGCGTATTGGTAAGAGGATCGAATACCAATCCCTCGACCTTCATCTCAATCATGTCATTGTCAGAACTCATGCTCTCTTATCCTCTGGAAATAGGATTCACCACCTGTCCATCCAGACTGTACTTGCCAGCCCTGTCGATCCTGATATTGATAATTTTCCCAGTATAATCAATATCCGACTGAAAGTGAACAATCAGATTTTGAGGTGTTCTCCCTGTATATCTGGCTCTCTCTTTTTTACTGCGGCCTTCTACAAGTATTTCAACCTCCTCGCCCACCCATTTCCCATACTTTTTGTTAGTGATCTCATTTTGCAGTTGCGTAATTCTCTCGAATCGTTCGCTGACGATAAAATCGCTTACCTGATCGGAGAATTGAACAGCGGCGGTTCCCCTGCGTGGCGAATATTTAAACAAAAATATGTTGTAAAATTCGATATTTTTTAAAGCATTATAAGTGGCTTCGAAATCTTCGTCCGTTTCACCCGGAAAACCGATTATCAAATCGGTGGTAAGAGCGATATCCGTCACTTTTTTACTCAATATCTCCACTTTTTCATAATAGTGGGAAATGGTGTAGATACGGTTCATCCTCTTTAGAATTTTATCCGATCCAGACTGCAATGGAAGATGAAGCGCCGGGGTCACTTTAGGCAAATCGGCCATAGCCTCCATTAATTTAACTGAAAGGTCTTTAGGATGGCTTGTTACAAAGCGTATCCGCTCTATACCGTCTATTCTACCTACCTCCTCCAGCAATTCCGGGAAATCCATCGCCCCATTTTTTAAAAGGCCGCTTCCGTAACTATTTACATTTTGCCCTAAAAGGGTGACTTCCTTGTAACCCCCATCTGCCAGCGCGCGAATTTCTTTTACAATCGACTCAGGGCTCCGGCTCCTTTCCCCGCCACGTGTATAAGGCACGATGCAATAAGAGCAGTAGTTGTCGCACCCCTCCATGATAGAGACCCAACCAGATATTTTAGACTCTCTGTTCATCGAAAATTCATCAAGTTTGCCGGTGTCTGAAGTATCCACCTGTGGCTCGCCCGTTTGCCTGAACCGCTCTAGCATAGCGGGGATATTCTCCAAAGCTCGCGGTCCGATGACAAGATCGACCATCGATTCCCTTTTTATGATCGCGCGC
>DRJW01000198.1 GCA_011052055.1 Nitrospirota bacterium | reverse complement strand
GTCCCATCCCTTGTTGCCGGATTTCGTTCCGGCCCGCTCGATTCCCTGTTCTATCGTCTCTACAGTGATTACACCGAACGCCACCGGCTTGCCTGTATCCATCATTACCTGGGCCAGCCCTTTGGTGACTTCTGCGGATATGAGCTGAAAATGATAGGTGGCGCCCCTTATTACCGAACCGAGACATACAACTGCGTCATATTTTCCTGAAGAGGCGAGTTTTTTCGCCACAAGAGGTATCTCAAACGCTCCGGGAACCCAATAAACGTCTATATCTTCATCCTTTACGCCGTGCCGCGTAAGACAGTCAAGCGCTCCGTCGAGAAGTTTTTCGTTTAAAAAACTGTTAAACCTGCTAACGACAACTCCCACTTTGGCCCCGGAGCCGTCCAGAGAGCCTTCAATTACGTTCGCCATTTTTTTATAATTCCCTCGCTTTGCTTATTTTACCGTCACTGTTTCTTCTTGATACCCAGCATATGCCCAAGCTTGTTCTGTTTAGCGCTCAGATATCTCAGGTTGTTCTCTCCTGGCTCGCAGATGATAGGAACTCTTTCCACAATTTCCATATTGTACCCGTCCAGGCCCACTATCTTGCGCGGATTATTGGTCAAAAGCCTTATCTTATGAATTCCAAGATCGATCAGGATCTGGGCCCCCAGGCCGTAATCTCGAAGGTCGGGCTTAAATCCGAGAGATTTGTTGGCTTCAACCGTGTCTTTGCCTTCGTCTTGTAGCTCATACGCCTTTAGCTTGTTAACAAGGCCGATCCCGCGCCCTTCCTGTGACAAATATAAAATCACGCCGCGTCCCTGTTCGGCGATCATCTCCATGGCGTGATCGAGCTGTTCGCCGCAATCGCACCTCTGCGAGCCGAACACGTCGCCTGTAAGGCATTGGGAGTGGACTCTTGTAAGGCATGGCTCGTCTCCGCTTATATCGCCATAGACCATGGCCAGATGAACGTCTTTGTTGATGCTGTTTTCATAACAGATTGTCTTGAAAACGCCATGTTTTGTGGGGATTTTGGTCTCGGCGGAGCGGCGCACGAAATGCTCGGTTTTGAGCCTGAACTCCACTACGTCCTTTACGGTGACCATTTTAATCTTGCGCTGTTCAGATAATTTCAGCAGGTCAGGCACCCTGGCCATTGTTCCGTCGTCTTTCATAACTTCGCAGATCACAGCCGCAGGGTAAAGCCCCGCGATCTTGCACAAATCGACCGACCCTTCCGTCTGCCCGATGCGGACAAGCACGCCCCCTTCGCGCGCGCGCAAGGGAAAAACATGACCGGGCCGGGCAAGGTCTGCCGGCCCTGTCGCAGGATCAATCGCCGTCTTTATGGTTGTACACCTGTCTGCGGCGGATATGCCCGTTGTGACACCCTGTTTCGCCTCTATGGATACGGTAAACCCGGTGCCGAAAGCGGATGTGTTGTCTTTTACCATCAGCGGCAGGTTTAACTCGTCACATCGCGCAGGCGTAAGCGAAAGACAGATCAGGCCCCGCCCTTCTTTCGCCATGAAATTGACAGCTTCCGGTGTCACTTTCTCTGCGGCGATCATAAGATCACCCTCGTTCTCCCGATCCTCGTCGTCAATCAGGATCACCATCTTTCCCTCGCGAAGGTCATCAATGGCTTCCATTACAGTGTTGAATTTTCTTTGATCCGATCCTGCTTTCATACAAACTCCTTGATATTCCCTAAAACCCGTGACGCGCAAGAAAGTCTTTGTCGATTTTGCCGCCACCAGTTCCAATATACGGTTTTACAATGTTTTCAACGTATTTGGCCATCATATCATATTCGATGTTCACCGTCGAACCAGGCTTCAACCCTTTAAGTGACGTTACTTCAAAGGTATGGGGTATTATCGCCACGGTGACGGAGCGCTCAAGCTTGTCGGCCACAGTAAGGCTTATCCCGGAAATGGCTATGGAGCCTTTTCCGATAACGTACTTCATTCCTTCGGCTGGTAACTCCACCTCTATCTCATAACCTTCACCAGAAGGTGTGACCCTGGTAAGGAGCCCAACACAATCTATATGGCCGGAGACGATATGCCCGCCCAGCCGGTCGCCCAGTTTTAAAGCCCGCTCAAGGTTGAGCCGGTCACCTGATTTGGCTGTCTTAAACGATGTTCTGTTTATCGTCTCCACCGACAAATCGAACGTAAGCGTGGCGCCGACAGCTTTTACAACGGTGAGGCACACGCCGTCCAATGCCACGCTTTCGCCTATCTGCGGGTCGGAGACATTACCGCCGGTGTCAACGTCGATGGAGAAATCCTCCTCATTTCTTTTTATCGAGGAGATAACCCCGATCCCTTCAATTATTCCTGTAAACATTTTAAGCGACTCTCAAAATTTTTATAATTTCCATAAGCTCCCATACAATAACTTCCAGAACCTGTCATTGCGAGCCTTTAGCCCTGAGCGTTATGCGAAGGGGCTGGCGAAGCAATCTGGCTCCTTTGCAAAAAAGAGATTGCCGCGTCGCTGTATCGGCGTGGCCGCGCCACCTCCTCGCAATGACATTTGGGAACCTCTAAAAATCCATTTCTGCTACAATCGGCTGTAAAAGGCGCTATGCGAAGGGGCTGGCGAAGCAATCTGGCTCCTTTGCAAAAAAGAGATTGCCGCGTCGCTGTATCGGCGTGGCCGCGCACCTCCTCGCAATGACAGGTGAGCCTCTCGTAAAAGCTCACGGTGACATCCATATGTATTACTATCAACCTTTCGTGGTAATTCGTCCTTCGATCATTATATCCGGCCCCGACCGGGCGACCTCGACTTCGGTAAGCTCCCACGCCTCCGACATTTTAGCCACTCCGTCAACGTTAATGGCGTAATAATCGCCGCCTGCTATTTTAGGCGCGATAAAGACAAGAACTCTGTCCACCAGCCCCGCTTTTATAGCCGCCCCGGCCAGCGCTCCGCCGCTCTCCATCATGGCGCTCATAATGTTTCTTTTCCCAAGCTCTTTTAACAGGGCGCGAAGGTTGATTTTTTTCGAGGCTCCCTTGATGATGACAACTTCCGCCCCGGCTTTTCTGATCGCCTCGATTTTCTTCGGCGCCGCGCTCTTTGTCACAGCGACAAGCGTAGGGATTCTGCGGGCCGTCGTGATTATTTTCGACTTTACGGAAATACTCAACGCCCCGTCGACTATAACTCTCAGAGGATTCAAGCGGG
>DRJW01000197.1 GCA_011052055.1 Nitrospirota bacterium | reverse complement strand
CTTTCGTTTATCCTGTCGATGGCCATCGTGTACTGTATTAGATCGTTTGTCCCGATAGAGAAAAAAGAGCAGTGGCGGGCCAGCTCGCTTGCGATCATGACGGAAGATGGGGTCTCTATCATAATGCCCACCGGTATCTTCTCGTTAAAAGCGATACCTTCTTTTGTCAGCTCATCTTTTGCCTGGTCGAGCGCCGCATTGGCCTCAATCAACTCTTCTATGGTGGTGATGAGCGGGTACATGATTTTAAGGTCGCCGTGAACGGAAGCGCGAAGAATGGCCCGAAGTTGCGTAAGGAAAATATCCCGGTTTTCAAGACAAAACCTGATGGCCCGGAGGCCGAGAGCGGGGTTGGGCTCGTCTTCAAAATTATCTGAATAGACCGGCAGTTTATCGCCGCCCAGATCGAATGTGCGGATGATAGCGCTGTGAGGGGCGACCGACTGCGCGACTATTTTATAATCCTCATATTGTTCGTTTTCGTCTGGCATCGCGCGGCGGTTAATATAGAGGTACTCGGTTCGGTATAAACCCACTCCCTGGGCTCCATGATCCGGAAGGTGCGCGAGGTCATGGGACGATTCTATGTTCGCCAGGATTTTAATGGTCGCTCCATCCTGCGTTATCGATTCAAGATTTTTTTGGGCGTGAAGGGCTTCGTCGAAATAGAGGTATTGCTGGCGTTTTTTGTTGTAGTCTACGAACTGATCTTTTGTGGGCATGTATGTGACGAGACCGGTGTTGCCGTCTACAATGATCGGCGCGCCGGTTCGCGCCTGGCTCGAAAGGTTTTTTAAGCCAACGACTGCGGGGATGTCCATGGACGCGGCTATGATTCCGGCGTGGGATGTCCTTCCTCCGGCGTCCGTTGCGATACCTATCACTTTTTTTGGATCAATCATCAAGGTGTCGGCTGGAGTGATGTCATGGGCGACAAGAATGACCGGCTCCTCAAGAGCGGAAAAAGAAGCCTCACCCCCGTCCCCGTGGATAAGGTTGCTCTGTATCCTTGTGATAACCTGCTCCACATCCTGGCTCCTTTGGCGGAAATACTCATCTTTGATACGTGAAAATCGAGCCTGATACTCCTCAATGACAAGTTTTAAGGCCCACTCCGCGTTACATTTATTTTCACGGATTAACTGCTCTACTCTTGTCTTCATCGACGGGTCGTTTAATATTTGCAAGTGAGCGTCGAATATCATGAAAGGCGGCTCTTCTCCGAACTCTTCAAGAGCGCCTTCTCTTAACGATCCCATTTCGCTCAATGACGCGTCGATGGCCTCTTTGAACTTTTCTACTTCAGCGTCTATCTCTTCGGGCTGTATCAGGTGTTTGAGGACGCAGAAGTGGCGTCTGTCGAGAACATATACTTTCCCTATCACGATGCCTGAAGACGCGGGGATTCCTTTTATAACGTTCGACTCTTGCGCCGCAGTCTTTTTATCCATTATTCCTCGCCAAATCCAGAGCTTACGACCGTCGCCAGGCCAGACAACGCTTTTTCCCCATCTTCGCCAACGGCTGTTATCACAAGAGTGTCGCCGCATCCTGCGCACAGCATCAGAAGATCATCCATACGTTTTCCATCAGCTCTTTTTTTATCTTTTTCCACGGTTATGACCGATTCATATTTCATGGCCTCTTTAGCGAAAGCGAAAGCTGTTTTCGCGTGAAGGCCCCATTTGTTAATTAATGTGACGCATTTTTTATATTCTCCCCCCATATCTGTTTTTCCCAAGCGCTCGCCCAACCCGTGTGGTTTTCCAACCCGTAAGGTTCAACCCGTAGGGTTGTCCCACCCGTAGGGTTGCTCAATCCAGAATTATTTATTTTGCGAAACAGGTCTGAGCCAGATTATCATGGAAAAGCTTATTTCTTATCGCCGGATAAAACTTCTGAAGCCACAAATATATTGTCCTGACCATACTCCCTGAGTTTTTCAGCTTTTTCTTTTAATGAAAGGCTCTCATCAAGCCCGGTGGCGTGAATTAATATCGGCAGGTTGACACCCGCCACTATTTCAATATACTTCTCGTCCAGTATCGACATCGCGATATTAGAAGGAGCGCCTCCGAAAAGATCGGTAAGAACAAGGACTCCTTTATCGCTCATCATATCGTCTATCGCCACGGCCACGATGTTTCTCGCTTTCTCCACTTCAAGAGCGTGATCCAGGGCCAGCGCCTTGCATCTCGGCTGAGGCCCGGTGATGAATTCCAGGACGACGAGCATCCCGTCGGCCAGATTGCCATGAGCGATTAAAAGAATTCCGGTTTGCCCGTCCCACTCTTGTTTGCCTGTTTTTTTATCGGTTCCCACAATTTATCCCCTGCAATTTTAGTCAGGCCAGCTTGGTATCTTCTTCTTCTATAAGTTTATATATCTGCTCGTCTGTCCTGGCCTGTTCGATTTGATTTTTAAATCTTTCGCTCTTAAACAGCCGGGATATCCTTGCCAGGGCCTTTAAGTGGACTCCTTTGGAGTTATCCGAGGCCAGGAGCAGGAATATCCACTGTACAGGCTGGTCGTCTACGGCCAGATAGTCTATTCCCGTTTCTGATCTGCCAAAGGCGGCGACAAGCGACGAGAGGCCTTTGATCTTCGCATGAGGAATAGCGATGTGATCGCCTATTCCGGTCGATCCAAGTTTTTCACGCTCCATAAGAGCGTTGAAAATCTCATCGCTGTCGCTAACCGCATTGTTTTTGACAAGAAGAGCCGTTAATTCTCTTAACACTCCATCTTTTTCGGTAGAGCTTAGAGAGGCTGTGCAGTTTTCTTTTTTTAAAAAATCAACTATTTTCATAATTCATCAATATCATCAAAATAAAATTTACAATTTGGTTATGACGCTTCACGAATCAGACGCCGATTTCGCGCCCTTTCTTTTCGTCTGAATCTTGCCTTTATGTTTTTTCGCCTGCCGGTCTATTTTATCCATTACGTTGTCGATCGCGGCGTAAAGATTGCCGGTTTTCTCGACGCCATGAAGGTCAACGTTGTTGGCGTGTATGGTGACTTCGGCTATATGAGAAAGTTTCTCCACTTTAAGCACGACATGGGCGCTTATGGTCGCGTTGAGGTATCGTTTCACTTTAGCGACTTTCTCCTCGGTATATTTTCTCAGAGCTGGCGTAATATCTATCTTGTGGCCTGTAATTGTAATCTGCATGACGGCGCCTCCTTAATAATTCTTTGTTAAAGGAATAAGCGTTTGCGTTTGGATGTAGCTGGTATCTTCAGGTCTTTGCGGTATTTGGTAACCGTGCGCCTGGCGATCTTTACATTTTTCGATTGAAGCAATTTCACGATCTGGTCGTCCGTATATGGCTTTGATTGGTCTTCTTCTTTGCATATTACTCTTATCATCTCCTTGACCCGCACCGAAGACATGTCACTGCCGAGGTATGAGCCAACGGACGAATGGAAAAAATATTTCAGCTCGAACAAACCTTGCGTAGTGTATATGTATTTGTTGGTCGTCACCCGGCTAATGGTCGATTCGTGCATTTCGATATCATCCGCCACATCTTTCAGAATCAGCGGTTTTAGATAGTTAAGCCCTTTGTCCAGAAATTCACGCTGGAACTTGCAAAGGCTTCTTCCCACCTTGAGCATCGTCTGGCGGCGTTGCTCGATACTTTTAATCATCCAGAGCGCGGAGCGGAACTTGTTTTCCAGATACTCACGCTCCTGATTTTTTTCTTTGCTCTTGTTTTTTAAAATAGATTTGTAATAGGAGTTTATCCGGAGGTGGGGTGTGTCGTCGTCGTTAAGATAAACCTGATATTCGTTGTCCATCTTGACAACGTAAAGGTCGGGGGTAATGTAATGCGCTTCGTCGGGATTGAATTGAATGGCGGGTTTTGGATCCAGCTCTCTCATCGCTTTCATCGCTCCGAGGATATCATCTATCGACACATCCAGAATTTTCGCGAGCTTTTTGAAATTGCGCTCATCCAGCTCTTCAAGATGGTTATTTATCAAATCCTTCATGAGCGCGCTCTGCGCCCCGTTGTTTTCGAGCTGGAGCAGGAGGCATTCCTTAAGGTTTCTCGCTCCAACGCCAGGAGGATCCAGGCTTTGAACCAGGATCAGCGCGTCTTCCATCTCATCCAAAGGCAAGTTTCCTTCTTCGGCGAGATTCTCAAGGCTCTCTTCGAGGTAACCTTCATTATTAATATTACCGACTATGATGGAGCCTAGCTTATACTCCTCCTCGGTAACCGAGGAACAGCTAAGTTGCCACATAAGGTGCTCTTCTATACTCTCATTTTGCTTCAACGTGTTTTCCAGGTTGGGAAACTCCACGTATCCCTCACCCGTCCTGCCGTCATAAAGATCTGACTGCATGTAAGCGTCCCAGTCGATTTCCTCAGATTCTTTCTCTTTCTCTTTTTCCGGTTTTTCAAGGGTCGTCTGCTCCTCGAATATGGTCTCTTTAGTTTCGTCTCCAGAATTATTTTCTTCCTCTTCAGGCTCCTCGGTTTCTGTATCCTCTTCAAGTAACGGATTTTGCTCGATTTCTATCTGAATCGCCTGTACCAGCTCAAGACGTGTCATGGGGAGCAGTTTGATGGCCTGCTGGAGCATGGGCGTCATTACGAGGCGTTGCCCCAGACGCATCTGTAGCTTTAATTCAATCCCCATTCAACCCCCTTTGTAATGCTGGTTCTCATACGTCTATTTTAGCGAAAAATCGTGCCCAAGGTATATATTTCTCGCCTGCTCACTGGCGGCGATGGTTTCCGGAGTCCCTTCCTCGATGATTTTCCCTTCATTAAGGATATAGGCCCTGTTTGTGATGCCGAGCGTATCGCGCACATTATGATCGGTGATCAGTATTCCGATTCCCTTATCGCTCAGCTTCAAAACAATTTTTTGTATGTCATTAACAGCTATCGGGTCTATTCCGGCAAAAGGCTCATCCAGGAGGATAAAAGAGGGGCGGGTAGAAAGCGCCCTGGCTATTTCAAGCCTGCGCCGCTCACCACCGGAAAGCGAAAGGGCCAGATTTTTTGAAAGGTGCAAAATTCCCAATTCATCCAAAAGCTCGTTCGCCTTCTGGTTTCTTTCGTATCTGCTAAAAGGAAGCGTCTCCAAAATGGCGGTTATGTTTTCTAATACGCTAAGTTTCCTGAAAACAGAGGGTTCTTGGGGCAGGTAACCGATTCCGACGCGGGCTCGCTGGTACATCGGCATCAAAGTTATATCCTGATCGTCCAGACTCACAGTTCCCGAATCGCTACGTGTAAGACCCACCGTCATGTAAAAAGTTGTTGTTTTGCCGGCTCCATTAGGCCCCAGAAGGCCAACGATATCACGGTTGGTCATGCTAAAAGAGACTTCGTCCACCACACGTCTGCCTTTATATGTTTTAACCAGATTCCTGGCCCGAAGGGTTCTTATCATCGCTTGGCGTCTTGTTTTTTGGAATTTTTATCTTTCGGAAATAATATTACCGTAGAGCGTTTTTTCTCACCGCCGACAATTATCATATCTTCGCGGTCGAAAAAATAAATTACTTTTTCTCCAATCGCCCTGTTTTTTCCTTCCCGCAAAGCAGGGTTGCCTGTGAGGATGATTTTTTTCGTATCTGCGAAATAAACCGCCTTTTCCCCGGTGGCTATTCTATCTCCTTTTGTAATAACGACCGAGCCGATAGCCAGAATTTTTGAGATATCGCTTTGCTCCTCGTTCGACCAGACGGTCATTTCATCCGCCTCTACAGTAAGCGTCCCTTTTATCGCCACAACCGTACCAGTAAAAACCATCAGGTTATTTTTATTGTCAGAGACCATCTGGTCGGAGGTTACTTTTAAAGGAGTCTTTTTATCCGCTTCATCCTCTTGCAATTTCTTTCTTTCCTTCGCAAAAACGGAGAGCGGCAAAAGCAGAACAAGAAGAAGTATTAACGCTTTTAATTTCATTAGTTTACATTGAATATGGCGACAACGTTCTTTAACAACGTGAACCGCTCTTCATGCACTTTCACAAGCATCCCACGGCCTTTTATGATGAATTTATCTCCAAACAAACGCACATCATCACCAGTTTTTATCTCATCGCCAACCCAGCTCAAAGTGTCGGTGATAAGTGTCTGGCCATTTTCGTCGCGCACAATCACGCCTCCTCCGGCGGTTATATCGTTTGTCTCATTATACAAGGTACCGTTTCCCGCAACCAGGGTGAGGGAGCCGGAGTCTCCGCCTTCCGACAAAAGGGTGAAGCTTTTCAAATCCGTACGCGAGTCGTTTGACGATATTACCGCCTCTTCCGCCTTGATTTCCAATGTCTTATTGTTATCTTTCTTCTCAATAAGATGAAGCCCGTAAATAACCATTTCGTCTTTAGTCAACAGGGATCGGGCCACTCCCACGGCGTTTTGACGGGTTCCGGTAGAGAAAAAATTCCAGGAAATAAAGACGAGAAACACCACTATGGCAAATGCCAAAACTTTGCGGAACATACTTGTCTTACCCTTCATCACGCAAGTATTGTGCCATAACCCCATTGTTTTGTATATCGATAAAGAGCGTCACGGGTGTAGCGGTTTTCGAAGGTCAGTAATGGTTATTTCCCTACTGTTATCGGAAACCTCCTTTAGCTCAACTTTAACGCAACCAGCCCCTATCTCCAGCTTATCCGCCCACTCGATTACTGTCACTCCTTCGTAACCGGCGTCGAACAAACCGACTGTATCAAGATCGTCGGCGGAGTCGATGCGGTACAGATCGGCATGACGAACAGGAACAGGGCCTTTATATTCATGGATGATAGTATATGTCGGTGATCGCACCGGCGTTGACTTGTCCACCTCCAAACCTCTCGCTATGCCCTGCGTAAAAACTGTTTTCCCGCTTCCAAGCTCGCCGTCGACGAGGACGATGTCGCCCGGTTTTAGCGTTCGCCCCAGTTTTTCCCCCTCGCCACGGGTTTCATCCGGGCTTGTTGTCGTGACGGTTGAAACAGTCTCTTTTGTCATAACTATTTATCCGGCGTCGATCATGATTATTTGATGAAACACATATGCTACACTTTTTTAAGATAGGAGATGATACCGGACTTTT
>DRJW01000196.1 GCA_011052055.1 Nitrospirota bacterium | reverse complement strand
TGAGATTCCGCATTCATGCCTATCATCGCAAATGAATTACTGGGGATTCCCTTAAATCGATTATCATTAGTAGTCCCCATTAGAAAAGGAGAAGCGCTATGCCTATGAAAAATCCTCCGCACCCAGGGCTCTCTATTAAAGGCGCCTGCCTTGAGCCGTTGAACTTGACGGTTACCGATGGCGCGAAAATCCTTGGAGTCGCCCGCCATACTCTTTCACGTGTTATTAATGGCCAGGCCGGGATTTCCCCCGATATGGCGATCAGGCTGGAAAAGGCCTTCGGCGGAACAGCAGACAGTTGGCTACGCCTGCAGGCCGCCCACGATCTTGCCAAGGCCAGACAACATGAAAACCGGATTGATGTTAAACGCTACGCGCTTGTTTGATTATATTTCATGACCGATAAAACGACAGACGCAGACCAGCCGGTTCAATATATAAAAGGCGTAGGCCCCAAAAAAGCGGAGCGGTTTAAGAAGCTGGGCGTAAAAACCGTGGGCGACTTGCTTTTTCATTTCCCTATGCGTTACGAGGACAGGTCGAAATTCAAGACCATCGCCGAGCTTGAAGTGGGCGAGGTGGCGGTTATCAAGGTGACGGTGAAATCGGCGCGCGCCATGTTCAGGGGACGGGGGCGGCGCATGTTCGAGGTGGCCTTCGCCGACTCCACCGGAATCTTGCGGGCCAACTGGTTCAGTTTTTCCGCGAAGGCGCTGACGGCCCGATTCGCGGTGGGAGGCGAATGGATCGTATCCGGCAAAGTCAGTTTCAACAAGTATCGCGGCTCCAAGACCATCACCCACCCGGACACCGAGGCCGTTACGCCGGGCGATCAGGAAGAGTCGTTAAACTTCGGGCATATAACGCCCGTTTATCCATTGACCGAAGGTCTGTCCCAAAAATCTGTGCGTAACGCGGCTCACACGGCGCTTAAGTATCTTGAGCATCTTGACGACATTGTTCCCACTGCGTTGAACCGCAGATACAAGTTGCCTTCGCTGGCGACCAGCGTAAGGCGGACGCACTGGCCGCAAGAGGGCGCCGACATACAAGCCTTTGCCGAATTTAAAACCCGCGAGCAGAAAAAATTAATATTCAACGAATTTTTTCTCATCCAGTCCGGGCTTGCGCTGAAACGTAACAAAGCAAAGAAGACGTATCCAGGCAGTGGCATGAAAGTGGACGAAAGCCTGATATCGAAGATAAAAAAACTTCTCCCCTTCACTCTTACTAACGCGCAGGAGAGGGTGTTAAAAGAAATATCGGCGGATATGGGCGCCGACTCGCCGATGAGCAGGCTCTTGCAGGGCGACGTCGGCTCCGGCAAGACGGTGATCGCGCTATCAGCCGCGTTGATCGCCGTCCGCAACAAAAAACAGGTGGCTATAATGGCGCCCACGGAGATTCTGGCCACCCAGCACTACCGGAGCATAATTGGTCTGCTACAAGACACAGGGGTGAGCGTGGCTCTATTAACATCCGGCTCATCGGCGAAAAAGCAAGCGTATGAAAATATCCGGTCGGGGAAAACCCATATCGTCGTCGGCACTCACGCGATCATTCAGGACGCGGTTGGTTTTAAAGACCTGGGCCTTGCCATAATAGACGAGCAACACAGGTTCGGCGTGACCCAACGCGCCTCTCTTATCGGCAAAGGCTCAAGGCCGCACACTTTAATCATGACGGCCACGCCCATCCCCCGCACGCTGGCGATGACCCTGTACGGCGACCTTGATGTTTCGGTTATCGACGAGTTACCCCCCGGCAGGGGGTCTATCGTGACCAGGATTTACCAGCAGTCGAACCGGCTTTCGGCGATACGGGTTGTCCGCGACCAGATATCGGCGGGACGGCAGGCTTTTATCGTCTATCCGCTGGTGGACGAGAGCGATAAGCTACAGCTAAAGGCGGCCACCGTCATGTTTGAGCAGTTTAAAAATGAGGAGTTTGAAGGGCTAAGGCTGGGGCTGACCCACGGCAGGATGAAAAGCGCCGAGAAAGAGGAGGCGCTGGGGCGTTTCACAAAAAAAGAGATCGACATACTCATCTCCACCACCGTGATAGAAGTCGGGATAGACCAGCCCAACGCCACAGTGATGATGATCGAGCACGCCGACAGGTTCGGCCTGAGCCAGCTCCACCAGTTGCGCGGCAGGGTGGGGCGAAGCGCGCACCGCTCATACTGCCTGCTCATGGCCGAGGCCGGGCATGGAAACCCCGCATGGGACAGATTGCGGATCATGGAAAAGAGCCGGGACGGGTTCAAAATCGCGGAGGCCGATCTTCAGCTTCGCGGCTCTGGCGATTTCTTTGGCGTGAAACAGTCTGGCCTGCCGGAGTTTAAGATTGGAAACATTTTACGAGATCATAAAATATTAAGTGAAGCCAGAAAAGCCGCCTTCGCTTTAATCAAAAGGGATCCCAATTTGTCAAAACCGGAGCATGCCCAGCTTCGCCGCGCCTTGACCGAGCGGTGGAGAGAAAAGTTCGAGCTTGGCGAGATAGGCTGATCTGCGCCATCGATGAAAACAACATCCATGCTCTGGCTCTCCACGGCGATCATCTCATTAATATTGGCTTTTGCCATAGGCGAGATTATGATGCGCGGAGCGGCTCTTTTTCTCCCGGATGTTAAATATCTGGCCACCGCCGGAATTGACCCGGATCAGACTGAGTTTGAATCACTTGACGAATACCTGGCGACGCAAAACCTGATCCCTCACAGGCCCTGGAGAAACCACCGCTCAAATTCCCTGGGTTTTTACGATACCAGATTCACCACGCTAAAACCGGAGGGCAGGCTTAGAGTTATGGCCCTGGGGGATTCGTTTATTTATGGAATGGCGCCATATCCAAAAAATGTTATGACCGTCACTGAAAAGATCGTCAAAGATAACTGTCCCGAAAAAGATTTTGAACTGCTTAATTTCGGGATACCGGAGGCGGGCGTATGGGATTACAGACAGCTGTATCAATTGGCGGCGCCGGTTTACGATCCAGATATTGTTGTTGTCCATTTTTTTATGGGTAACGACGGCCCCGACCTTTTCTATCATTCCATGGATTTGCCGAAGCCGGGCTTTGGTCTCCACTCTTATTTCATAAATTATGTTAAGAACGCAATCAAACTGTTACGGGGGCTGGATGACCAGGCGTTAAAACGGGTGGTCGAAAGGCCGCGCGAAGACAGGGTGAGTGGCGAGGCCCTGGCGGGCGGGCAGGCGCTGGACCCGTCGTTTGAATTTACGGATGAACATCCGGCGTTAAAAGGGCCGACGTTCACTAAAGAGAAGTTTATATCCATTTCGGCGGGCGAGATGATGCGTCTTTACAATTCAGGAGAACAGGCCGAAAAAGACTGGGCGCCGATACTGGCAGAGCTCGAAACCCTTCGAAAAAGTGTGGAGATACATCACGCCAGAATGATAATCATCATGTATCCGTCGGCGTTGCAAGTATACCCGGCTATGCTCAAAAATCTTTTCAGGCAAATGATAACGAAAGACAGATACAAAAACCTGGGGCTGGAGTTTCGGCGGTTTGACCCACAGCTTCCAAACAAAATGTTGTCCGGCTATTGCAAAGGAGCAGGTATTGAATGTTTCGATGTCACTCCCGATCTTGTCAGGGCCGGACGGGAATTGAAAAAATCTCTGTATATCAGCAGAGATACGCATTGGAACATTCTGGGGAATCAGAAGGCGGCCAAAGCGGAAGCCGGTTTTCTTGAGAGTGTCATCTGCCAATCGTCCAACTGACCGAGAGGGCGTCACTTAATTTCAAAACAGGATGAACCAGTTAATGGCATGAATAAACCGCTTTACAAATAGTACCGAAATTGGTACGTTATGAATAACCAAACTTTGATGGAGGGTACGCGACGTGTATGCAGGAAGGAGAGTAAAAAGGAAATATATTTATGAGAGTGTTCTTTTATTCAGAAACGGATGGCGTTGAACCTGTTAGGAAATGGCTCCGCAAACTTACAAAACGTGACAAGAGAATTACCAAAAATATCAGTTAAATAAATGAGCAAAAAGAATAAACATATAGGATCGAGTTTCGATGATTTCCTCAAGGCGGAAGGCGTCCTTGAGGAAGTAGAGGCTTCCGCGATAAAAAAAGTGATAGCGATGAAAATCCAGGAGGCGATGAAACAAAAAAAGCTTACAAAAGCCGCTCTCGCCAGAAAAATGAATACCAGCAGGTCGGCCCTCGACCGTCTGCTAGATCCGGAAAACAAATCAGTCACTCTGCAAACGCTGGTAAAAGCGGCCAACGCCCTGGGTAAACAGGTCACCGTCTCCGTGAAATAAAAGTATCCGGGGCGCGGCTCCACCCCTGAAGCTTAAGACAAGCCTAAAGATTCAGGGGTGGTCATCCATATCATCGAAAAATTCCCGTCGTCATCAAGCTTAAGACAGGCGACGGCTCCGGTTGTAAATTGCGCGACACCGGCCTCCTTATCGCCAGCGACAAGCAGAGATAAAAGCTCTTCCATAAACGGCAGGTGTCCGACCAGCAAAGTATCTTCTTTGAATCCGGCCACCATCTTCGCGGCAGGCTCCACCGGATCCATCGGTTTTAATCCTTTGATGGCTGTAACGGCGGCGCCGGGAGCTATCGACCCGGCCAGAATTTGCGCGGTCTGCCTCGCTCTTGTTTTGCCGCTGTGGGCCACATGGGATACCTGGACGCCGCTTTGGCTGAGAGACGAGGCGAGATTTTTTATCTCTTCCTCTCCATTACCGCTCAACGGGCAATCGGGATCGACATCTTGCGGAACCGCCTTGCCATGTCTTGCCAGATAAAGTTTCATGCCTAAATGATAACCTGATTTTATGATGGAAAACATTTTCCGAACTTGAGAAACAACAAGGGCGATCCCCTGGTCTTTATCTTTCTCGTTACCATCGCCCACGCCAGATTTTTCTCTTTGGCCAGGAATCCGAGCCATGTCCGGCTGTCGGCGGTTACGCGCAGGCTCGGCTCCCCGATGAGACCTTCTTTTACATCG
>DRJW01000195.1 GCA_011052055.1 Nitrospirota bacterium | reverse complement strand
ATGTTTGATATAATCTTTAAACAGCCGCCGCAGGTGGCATAATACAGATGAAAAACTGCATCAGTTCAGACTCATTTATAGATTGGAAAATACTGCATGAGCCTTTTCCAATATGAAATGAGTCTGAAGATGGTGAGAGTTATCCGCCCCCGCTTGACCGTTCAAACTTTTGCAAGACGACATTTTTATGTTCTGCGGGGGTGTTTATTCACCCCGCAGTTCCGGTTGATTTATGAGGCGCCGGGCGCGCGTTATTCTTCGCTTTGCTCTTCTATCGGCGCCAGAAGATCGTCTTCAAGCGTTTTTGGTATTTCGTCGAGGCCGACCTGTTTTTGCGTTCCTTTTATAAGGTCCTTTATGGTCGCCGAGGCGTTTGCGATTTCATCGTCTCCTATTATCACCGCAAACCGCGCCCCCGACTTGTCCGCTTTTTTCATCCGGTTATTAAGGTTGCCGCCTCCAAAACCTCTTTCAACCATGAATCCGTCCCGCCTCAGCCTGCGGGCGAGTTGAAAAATCTCTTTTTCGGCTTCGCCTCCCACAGCTACAAGAAAAGCATCAGGCGCAGGCTCATTCTCAGGCGCGTCCACAAGCGTTAAAAGGCGCTCCATCCCAAGCGCGAATCCGATAGCCGGAGTCGGCGGCCCCCCGAACTGCTCCACCAGCGAGTTGTACCGGCCTCCTCCCGCGACCGCGTCCTGGGCGCCAAGCCTTGAGGAGGTCACCTCAAAAGCGGTTCTTGAGTAGTAGTCCAGCCCCCGCACCAGTCTGGGATCGAGTGTAACCGATACACCTGCGTCTTTAAGGAGGTTTTGCACGCTTTGGAAACTGTCCTTGCATTCGCCGCACAAAAAACGGTCGATAGAGGGGGCGTCCGACACCGCTTGTTTGCATCCTTTCGATTTGCAATCTAGCGCCCGAAACGGGTTTTTATCGACCCGCCTCTGGCACGATTCACAAAGAGAGCCGATCCTGCTTTTTAAGAACGATGCCAGCTCGTCCCTATAGGCTGGGCGGCATACAGGGCACCCAAGCGAGTTTAGCTTCAGCTCAAGCCCGGTTATATTGAGAGCCTCGAAAAAATCGAGCAGAGCAAGTATAAGCTCGGCGTCCGCTGATGGATCGTCCGTTCCGAAAACCTCGGCGCCTATCTGGTGAAACTGGCGGAACCTGCCCGCCTGGGGACGCTCTGCGCGGAACATCGGCCCCATGTAGTAGAATTTTTTGACCCCCGGCCTGTTGAAAAGCGAGTTTTCGACAAAGGCGCGGACAACGGAGGCGGTTCCTTCCGGCCTTAGGGTCAGCGACTCACCTCCCCGGTCGGTGAACGTGTACATCTCTTTTTCCACGATGTCCGATGTATCGCCTATCGACTTTGAGAAGACCTCGGTTTTCTCGAATACCGGGAACCGTATTTCGTGAAAATTGTATAGCTCGAAGACCTCTCTTGCTACTTCCTCAACCTCCCGCCACAAAGCGGCGGCTGGTGGAAGGATATCCTTTGTTCCCTTAACGCGGTTTATCTTTTCTGGTTTCAATTTAATTAATCCTGGTAAAATGTGGTCTGCGATGATGTACGCCAGCTAGGCTCAGGCTGATTCTATCATTTTTAAAAGTTTTGGAAGTATTACGCCTGATGGACCCTTCAAAGATAGGTCTACCATGCCGGTTACAGGGGTACTCTCAAGATTTATCTCGACGACTATGGCTCCCGCGTTTTTGGCTATCCCGGCGAGGCTCGCTGATGGCTGGACGACGGCGGAGGTTCCAATGATAAAAAAAACCTCTGCCTCCTCGGCGGCCTTGTAAGCCCTCTCAAGGATCGAAGGCTGTAGCGACTCGCCGAACCAGACAATATGGGGGCGGACCATGCCCCCGCATTCAGGGCACAACGGCGGCAGACGCGGCAGGGGCGTTTCCCTGTTTTCCCGCACGGTCCCCTCGTCAACGCAACGGGTATACCAGATGTTGCCATGCATCTCCACCGGGTCGGCGCTTCCCGCCAGACGGTGAAGGCCGTCGACATTCTGCGTGACCAGTGTGAATTGCTCAAAACGTTTCTCGAACCCAACAAGGCTCATGTGGCCAGGATTCGGTTTTAAGGGGGCGATGAGGCTACGCCGCCAGTCGTACCACTCCCAGACCAGCTTAGGGTCGCGCTCGAAGGCCTCCGGAGTGGCCAGCTCTTCCGGGGTGGCAAACCCCTCTGCCCTGAAATTTCGCCACAGTCCTTCTTTCCCGCGAAACGTCGGCACGCCAGATTCTGCGGACACACCCGCGCCGGTCAGAGCCGCCACATTTTTGGAGTTAACGATAGCGCCGAGCAGATCGCCGGGGATTTCTAATAACGCCATAACAAAAAAAGGAGCCTCACCGTATTGAGGCTCCCTGAAAAAATTTCATTTCCCGGATGAAAGCAGTTAGAGACTTCCGATTATTTCTTGACTCCGTTTATAAACACCTCGTCCACAACTTCAACAGGACGTATCAAAGAGTCGTATATGGGGCAACGGCCCTCTACGGCATTCACAAGCTGGCTCAGGGCCTCTTCACTGGCGGAGCTTTTGATATGTGTTACAAGCTCGATTTTTGAAAACCCGGGTGGCGTATTATCGTCCATCCCCAGACAACCGCGAAAGTCGATGTTTCCTTTTACATCAATTTTGCACTCGTCCAGTTTAATATCCATGGAAGCCGCATACGCCGCGTACAGGATCTCCTGACAAGCGCCAAGGATCATGCACAAAAATTCCACCGGGCTGGGGCCGGCGTCCCCCCCTCCAAAGTCTTTAGGCTCGTCTATGGTGTAAGGGTCGAAATTCCTTATAGTTCCCTTGCAACGCAGGTTTTCGACCAGCTCAGTTTTAGACCTGTAAACGACTTTGGCCGCTTCCGGATTTTTAGTAAAAGCTTCCATTACACCCATGACTGCGGCTTTTAATTCTTCCTGAGACATGCTTATAACCCCCCCCTTAATAAAAAATTTAAATACCCCTAAGATAGACCTCCCAAGTATAGAGGATTTTATAATGTTTATCAAAGCGCAATAATATTAGAAACACGAAACGAAATTTATACTTAGAGCTTTTGGTAGGTAAAAAACTAACGCGCGGCTTTTTCTTCCGCAGGCTCCGGGGAGGCCTCTCCGGCCAAAATCAGGCTTCGTTTCATCATAATCGGGCCTATAATCTGGTTTATCGCTATGCCGGCGAGCGCCAGCGTGGCCAGCTTCTGCCCCCATCCGGGAAACTGCGCCCCGATGGTAAGGGCAAAACCTATGCTAACGCCAGCCTGGCCTACAAATCCTGTCCAGGCGTGTCTTCCTTCGCCAGACGGCTCCCCGGCTTTTTTTACGCCGTACACGGTTCCTTGCCTGACTCCAGCCATTCTCGCCAGAACCAGTATGAGGGCGTAGGGCCACATCTGGGCCACTGCGTTTAGATCGAGCCCCTGACCTGCCAATGAGAAGAAGATGACGTAAATGGGCGCCGAGCTTGTTTCGATTCCCTTT
>DRJW01000194.1 GCA_011052055.1 Nitrospirota bacterium | reverse complement strand
GCGCGCGCGCCCCTTAGGGAGAGGGCGGGGTGAGGGGATGACGGCGAGCACCGCAAGCGCATTGCTTTACCTTTGTCTGTAAATTCCATATCATTGCCTAAGATTGGAAACGCAAAAATAAATAAATTATATTTTCACCATGACCAGATTTAGCCAACTATATATTGAGAAGGAAAAGCCAGCTCCTGATAGTGATCGATTTAGACGACGCTTAGAAGCATTTTTCAACAAGCATTTTGATAGTTATATGGCAGATATTTTTTCAAAGATAAAAATAGACATAGGAGCGGACATTCCTGACATGTCCTATTACTCCGACTCGTTTGAATCGTTTTTTGAAAGTGCAGAAATAAGAGATGTGCTTGATTCTATAACAGTAATAACTGAAGCTGTGAAAGGCGAAGGGATAGCGCGAAGATGGTTGGATTTTGTCGAAAAGATTTTTCGAGAGGAAAATTTGGAATATACAGTAGATCAAGCTGGAATAGTACACTTTTTTATAGATAAGGAATTCGAAGAAAATAAACTCTCTACTTTAGCCTGTCTTAATGCACCTAAATATAATGCTGTTAGAAACGAGTTTGAAGAGGCCTATAAAAGTTTGGATTTAGATCCCCCAGATACAAAAGAATCTATAAGAAGAATTTTTGAATCATTAGAAATTATTTACAAACTTATAACAAATAGGTCAGGGAATTCTAGATTAGCAGCAAGAAGCGTACAGAGCGATATAGTTCCGGTAGTAACGCAAATGTATGAAAATGACGAAACAGCAATGAAGGCGGCAACTGGAATCGTAAAAAGTTTTGGCGAATGGGTGACAAGTGCGCATTGGTACAGACATGGACAAAATACAGAAGAGCCAATTAATCCTCCGTTGGAGTTAACGGTTGTTTTTATAAGCAATGGATCATCTTATCTTCGATGGCTAGTTGAATTAGATCAGTTAAAGGCGCAAAGCTAAAGTTATGAGTAATTGTATTTAACTTGCATCGTGCCCTCTCCCCCCAATTCCCCGCTTGCTCTTATCCAATATCCACGATATACTTGACCCATTATGAATAAAAAAGCTGATTTCAGGCTCCTCTCCCTTTCGGCTCTCCTTGCGCTTTAAGCGCAAAATATACTTTTAATCCCAAAACCCGTTTATTTAATTAGCCCAAACTGCGCTTGAATTGCGTTAAAATCTAACATTACGGGCTGTAACCAGTCCGGCTATATAAGGATAAGAAGGATGCCCAGTAAAGATAATGTGATAATTTTCGACACGACATTGCGCGACGGCGAGCAGTCGCCCGGTTTTTCGATGACTATCGACGAGAAGCTGACGCTGGCCCGTCAGTTGGCCCGCTTGAAAGTCGACGTGATAGAGGCGGGGTTCCCGCAGGCTTCCCCCGGCGATTTCGAGGCGGTCTCCAAAATCGCGAAAACCGTAAAAGGCCCCACCATAGCAGGATTGGCAAGGGCGATAGCGGGCGACATCGACCGGTGCGCCGAGGCGGTTAAACCGGCGAAGAAAAAACGGATTCATACCTTCGTCGGCACGTCGCCGGAGCATATGAAGTACCAGATGAAAAAGACCTCATCGCAGGTTTTGAGGATGGCGGTCACAGCGGTCAAACGTGCGCGCGGTTATGTAAAAGACGTGGAGTTCTCCGCCATGGACGCATCGCGCACCGATCTGAAGTTCCTCTATGAAATTCTGGAGGCGGCGATAGCCGAAGGCGCCACCACCGTGAATATCCCCGATACCGTGGGCTACGCTATCCCCGCCGAGTTCGGCGAGATGATCGCAAGCATCAAAGAGAACGTGCCGAACATAGGCAAGGCGATAATCTCCGTCCATTGCCACGACGATCTGGGGATGGCGGTCTCAAACTCTATCGAGGCTGTGCGATGCGGCGCGCGGCAGATCGAATGCGCCGTCAACGGAATAGGGGAACGGGCGGGCAATGCGTCGCTCGAAGAGGTGGTCATGGCGATCCGGACAAGAAAAGATTATATGAAAGTAGGCACGCGGATAAACACGAAAGAGATTTACAAAACATCGCAGTTGCTGATCTCCATCACCGGCGTTCCCGTCCAGCCGAACAAGGCCATCGTCGGCGAGAATGCGTTCGCCCACGAGTCGGGCATTCATCAGGACGGGGTTCTTAAAAAAAGAACGACGTTCGAGATAATGACCACCGCTTCTATCGGGGCGAAAAAAAGCAAGCTGGTTCTCGGCAAACATTCCGGCAGGCACGCCTTCTCTAAACGGCTGAAAGAGCTTGGCTACAAGCTAAAGCAAGAAGCGCTGGATAAAGCGTTCGGGAAATTCAAGATTCTGGCCGACAAGAAAAAAGAGATTTTCGACGAAGACCTGCAATCGATAGTCGGAGAGGAGATTTCCACGGCGTCGGGCGAGAAAGTTTTCGAGCTTGTCCATCTGCAGACAAGCTCCGGCACAAACACGGTTCCGACGGCTACTGTGAGCCTTAAGAAAGGAGATAAAGTAACGACCGACTCCTCCATTGGCGACGGGCCGGTGGACGCGACCTACAGGGCCATCGAGCGTATTACCGGCATAAAAGGAAAACTTATGTCGTACAATATACGGTCGGTGACGTTGGGCAAGGACGCGATGGGGGAGGTGACCCTGCGCGCCCGGATAGGAAATGAAATGTACGTGGGTAAAGGCTCTTCGACAGACGTGATAGAGGCCTCGGCCAAGGCGTGGCTTACAGCGATAAACAGAAAAGCGGGCGAACGGTAATCGATGAACTGGTTTACAAAAGTAAAAAAACCGCTGGAGTCGATCTCTTTTCGCAAAAGGATACCAGAAGGTGTCTGGAAAAAATGCGAAGGATGCAAGGAGACCCTCTACAGCGACGAGTTGGATCACAACCTTGGCGTCTGCCCGAAGTGCGGTCATCATCACCGGATATCGGTCGCCAAAAGGGTGGAAATGTTTTTAGATGAAGGATCGTTTGAGGAAAAAGATATGGGTCTGGTCTCCAACGATCCTTTGAAATTCAGAGACTCGAAAAAGTACAGGGACAGGATAAGCGCCGCGGAGAAAAAAAGCGGCAACTCCGAGTCTGAGGTCTGCGGCTCCGGTCTTCTTCAAAACCGTCCGGTGGAGGCGGCGTTTCTCGATTTCGATTTCATGGGCGGCTCGATGGGCTCTGTGGCCGGCGAGAAAATCACGCGGACTATTGAGCGGGCCATTGACAGTTCGAGGCCGCTTTTAATCGTTTCGTGCTCCGGCGGCGCGCGCATGCAGGAGGGCGCCTACTCGTTGATGCAGATGGCCAAAACATCGTCGGCCCTCGGCCTGCTTTCGGAGGCCCGCCTGCCCTACATCTCCATCCTGGCCGATCCGGTGAGCGGCGGAGTGACGGCAAGCTTCGCCATGCTCGGCGACATCATCATATCCGAGCCGGGCGCTTTGATCTGTTTTGCGGGGCCAAGGGTCATAGAGCAGACCATCGGCGAGACATTGCCCGAAGGGTTTCAGCGCGCCGAGTTTCTTTTATCCCGTGGATTTGTAGACATGGTGGTGAATCGCAACGATCTTAAAGCCACTGTTGCAAAACTTTTCGATTATCTTTGCGGTGAGATAGCCTGCCCTCTGCCGGAGCCGGAGCCGGAGCCGGAGCAAGAAGAGGAACAAGGAGAAGAAAAAGTCTCTGAAGACGAAAATAAATAAAGAGCGTAACTGAGATTTAAGTTTACGTTATTTTTTCACTTGAGGAGTGATGATTAATGTGGGCGTGGTCATTGTCATACCGGACTCCGATCCGGTATCTCAGAGATCCCGCATCAAGCGCGGGATGACATTTTGCGCATCTCGCATCGTGGGCGTGACCGGCCGCTCCGATCTTGCCGCAGGAGGGAGTAAGTTGTTCATCATCCCGCAAGGGCGCCAAAAAGTTGTTACACTAGTTTGAAATAAATAAAGCCTCCTTCGTAACTTAATGACATGGACTACCGCCAGGCGTTGCGCCATCTTGACTCCCTCGATTTTCGCGGAATAAAGCTTGGGCTGTCAAACACCAAAAGCCTGCTGTCCGCGCTCGGCGACCCGCAGGCAAATTACAAGATTGTCCACGTCGCCGGAACCAACGGCAAAGGCTCCACCAGCGCCATGATCTCCAACATCCTGACCTGCGCCGGGATAAAAAACGGGCTCTACACATCCCCCCATCTCGAAACCTTCCGCGAGCGGATAGAAATAAACGGGCAGATGATCGGCGAGCAAGAGGCTGGCAAGCTTGTTGCGCGGGTTAAAAAAGTAGCGGAAAAAGATATATCTTTGCTCCCCACATACTTCGAGTTTGTCACCGCCATGGCCTTCGAGCGGTTCGCCATGGAAAAAGTGAAAGTGGCGGTCATAGAAGTGGGCCTCGGCGGCAGGTTCG
>DRJW01000193.1 GCA_011052055.1 Nitrospirota bacterium | reverse complement strand
TAACACGCTTGACGACGTATGGATAAAATATTTCGATAAGAGTTACGAAATTCGGCGAGCTTCCGATTTCATCGAAGCCAACCTTACCGGGCTCGATGTCATCGAGTACTCGCTCGAATCGGGTAGTGCCGGGGGGATTAACGACCCACAGTATCTTAAAAAAGTGGAAGAGTTCTCAAACTGGTATCGTAAGCAGGCGGGAGTCGATCATGTAAACACGATTACGGATATTTTTAAACGGCTCAACCAGAACATGCACGGCGACGATAAAGCCTACTACCGGCTACCCGATAAGCGCGATCTTGCCGCGCAATATCTTTTGCTTTACGAGATGTCACTACCCTACGGGCTTGACTTAAACAACCAGATCAACGTGGACAAGTCGGCCACCCGGATATCGGTCACGTTGAATGGCCGTAGCTCCAGGCAAATCCGGGAAATGGACGCCAAGGCCGTAAAATGGCTGAAGGCAAACGCGCCGAAGAATATGCAAACGATGGGCGCAGGCCTGACGATGATGTTTTCGTATATATCGGAGACGAATATTAACAGCATGCTGAGCGGAGCGGTATTGGCGCTTATCCTTATTTCCGGGATATTGCTTTTTGCCCTGCGAAGCGTGAAGTTGGGCCTTGTAAGCCTGGTTCCCAACCTTGCGCCTATATTTATGACATTCGGAGCCTGGGGTTTGTATATGGGCAATATCGGACTGGGCATCGCCATCGTCGGCCCTATGACACTTGGAATAGTGGTGGACGATACCGTTCATTTTTTAAGCAAGTACACCCGCGCGAGGCGGGAGCTGAATATGGATGCGGTAAACGCGGTGCGCTACTCGTTCCATTCGGTCGGCTCCGCGCTCTTAATCACCACGATTATTCTTATTTCAGGTTTCGCGGTGCTCGCCTTTTCAGGGTTTAAGTTTAACTCCGACCTGGGGCTTCTAACCGCCATCGGAATTACATTCGCCCTGGCGCTCGACTTTTTATTCTTACCAACGTTATTGATGAAAGTAGAGGAGGAAAAATATGAGACAGTTAATAACAATATCAATCTTGAGCCTGTTCCTGTTCCCGCTGACAGCGGCGAGTGAGACGGCGGAGGAAAAGGGGCTTTCGATAGCCAGACAAGCTGATATCCGTGACGAAGGTTTCAGCGACTATACCTCCGAAATGATGATGACGCTCAAAAACAAGCATGGCCAGAAAAGCGAACGCAAAATCAGGCTCAAAACATTGGAAGTGGACAACGACGGCGATAAAAGTCTTTCGATCTTTGATACCCCAAGAGACGTGAAAGGAACCGCTTTTCTCACTTTCACCCATAAAACAGGGGATGACGACCAGTGGCTTTATCTACCCGCGCTCAAAAGAGTGAAACGGATAAGCTCGCGCAATAAATCGGGCTCGTTCATGGGGTCGGAATTCGCCTATGAGGATATCGCCAGCCAGGAGATAGAAAAATATACATACAAATGGATCCGTGACGAGAAATACAAAGGGCAGGACTGTTTTGTAGTCGAGCAGTACCCGGTGGACAAAAAAAATTCCGGTTATACAAAACAGGTGGCGTGGATCGACAAGGCGGAGTATCGAGTAGAAAAAGTCGAGTATTACGACCGGAAAAAATCTCATCTTAAAACCTTGACCGTCGATGGATACCGGAAATATCTGGATAAATACTGGCGGCCCGATGAGATGTACATGGTCAACCACCAGAATGGCAAAAGCACAAAGCTTATCTGGTCAGATTACAAGTTCAAGGTAGGATTAAAAGATAGCGACTTTAGCAAAAACAGCCTCAAAAGAGCCAGATGAGAGCCACGCTTGCGGCGCTGACTCTCTTTTTGCAATCTGCGATAACGTTGTTGTCTGCGGTAACGTTGTTGTCTGCGATAACGTTGTTGTCTGCGGTAACGTCCCCTGCGTCCGCTTTGGAAGTTTCAGGATACGTCGAGGCGGAAGGAAGCGCATTTCTCCAGGATCCGCTTTATTCCGGTGAGGTGAGGGACTCAGGCTCCTTCTCGGCGCAACCAGAGTTTTACCATGAGTTCAAAGACGGCTCAAGCCTCACCTTTGTTCCGTTCGCAAGAGTCGACAGCGCCGACGACAGACGAAGCCATTGGGATATTCGTGAGTTGAACTACCTATATCTCGCCGACAATTACGAAGTCCGCGCGGGCATAGGCAAAGTGTTCTGGGGAGTTACAGAGTTCGTCCATCTGGTCGATATCATAAACCAGACCGACTTTGTGGAATCGATAAACTTCGAGGAAAAACTGGGCCAGCCGATGGTAAATCTGTCGATTCCGGGCGCATGGGGAGTTTTAGACCTGTTCGCACTCCCATATTTCCGCGAAAGGACATTTCCTGGCAGAAAAGGGCGCCTGCGGTTTCCACTGGTGGTCGATACAGACAAGGCCCGGTATGAAAGCCCGGATAAGGAGCGCCACGTCGATTTCGCCGTAAGGTACAGTAAATCGATAGGCGACTGGGACATCGGCCTGTCGCACTTCTCCGGAACCGGCAGGGAGCCGACGATTATTATGGAGTTAAACGCCAGGGGCAGGCCTGTCGTCATCCCCTATTACGAGCTGATAAACCAGACAGGGCTGGACCTTCAACTTGTCGCCGGAGAGTGGGTCTGGAAGCTAGAAGCCATATACCGCTCCGGCCAGGGAGAAAGCTTTTACTCTGCGACGGGAGGATTCGAGTACACCTTTGTAAACGTTTTAGAGACCGGTATTGATCTGGGTATTGTGGGAGAGTGGATCTACGACGACCGGGGTGAAAACGCCGTCGTGATATTTGATAACGACGGTGTGCTCGGCCTTCGTCTTTCTCTAAACGACGCCGCCAGCACGGAGTTTCTGGCCGGGCTGATTCAGGACGCCAGCTCATCTTCGCGCGCGCTCAGGGTGGAGGCCAGCCGACGGCTAGGCTCAAGCTTCAAAGCCTCCATAGAAGCGTGGGCTTTTTTCGACGCTCCCGAAGAGGATATTTTATACAGCCTGCGTGACGATGATTTTGTAAAGCTTGAGCTTGCGTATTATTATTAATTGCCCGCCCAATGCTCCTTGGTATATTCTAGACGGATAAGCCGTATTGTCTTTTTTATACGCGACTACCTTAAAAAACATGGAGCGGCCAAGTGGAGACATATTACGATCCGAAAGATTTGCCGAAGTTTGGCGAAATAGGCAAGGACGCGCCAGAGCTGGCGAAAAAGTTTTTCGAGTATTACAACGCCGTGTTCGCCGAAGGGGAGCTTACCGAGCGGGAAAAGTCGCTCATAGCGCTCGGCGTGGCGCATGCGGTGCAGTGCCCCTACTGTATCGACGCATACACCCAGGCATGCCTTGAAAAAGGCTCTAACACAGAAGAGATGACCGAGGCTGTTCATGTCGCGGCCGCTATCCGGGGCGGGGCCTCCCTCATTCACGGGCTTCAGATGCGGAAAGTTTCAGATAAATTATCTTTATGAGGGAATTTCTAATAATTAATTTCGTCAAGAGAATGAATTATTAAAGGTTCCCCAAGATGAATCAGGCCAGCATTGAGACCGGGTCGGCTTTAGCCATAGCGCCCTTCGCCACTACTCTGGCAAAAAACAAAATCAGCCTTACCAGGGACAAAACCACGACGCTCCAGATCAACATAGGTTTTCTTTGTAACCAGAACTGCCGCCACTGCCATGTGGAGGCCGGGCCGAAGAGCGACAAGATCATGGACGCGCAAACTGCGGACGCGGTGGCCGATTTCGCAGAGGCAGGCGGTTTTTCGACAGCCGATATAACAGGAGGGGCGCCGGAGATGAACCCGAACCTGTCACATCTGATCGAAAAACTGGCTCCATCGGTTTCAAAAATCATAGTCAGATCCAACCTTACCGCCATATCGAACGGCAAGTGGGACGGCCTTATGGAAATATTTCAAGAACATAAAGTCACGATAACCGCCTCTCTTCCCTCGTTGAACAAGTCGCAAACAGACGCCCAGCGCGGCTCCGGGGTTTATGAGAAGAGCCTTGCGGTCTTGAAAAAATTAAATGGGGAAGGTTACGGGATCGAGGGGACGGGTCTTGAGCTTAATTTCGTCTCCAACCCGGCGGGCGCCTTCTTGCCGCCGTCCCAGGCGTCTCTTGAAACCAGATTTCGCTCTGATTTGAAAAGAAAGTTCGGGATAAAGTTTAACAATCTGTACACATTCGCCAACGCGCCCTTGGGCCGGTTTGAGACATGGCTCAAAGATTCGGGAGCCTATGGCAAGTATATGGACAGGCTGGTACGAGAGTTTAATCCCTGCTCCGTGGGCGGGCTTATGTGCCGGTATCTGGTTTCGATATCGTGGGAGGGATATCTTTATGACTGCGATTTCAACCTGGCCTGCGATCTTCCGCTGGCCGGGCGCAAAATCCATGTTTCCGAAATGACAGGCCCGCCTGCGCCGGGATCGCCCATTGTCGTCGGCGATCATTGCTACACATGTTGCGCCGGAGCCGGTTTCACGTGAGGAGGCTCCATAGAGACCTGAGTATCAGGCTCAATGACCGGCGTTGCTATACGCAGTTATTCCCCGCAGGCCATGTCGAACCGGGGAATGCGCCAGAGCGCCGGGTTTTCGTCGTCGTCTTTGCCGAAGTAAAAACCCCACATCGAGCAACGCTCCCCGTATAGCAGGCAGTAACTTGTGTAAGTGTAGCTGTCTCCCGGTTTTAACACCGGTTGCTGGCCCACCACACCATCCCCCTCAACGGTTTCAATGTTTCCGTCCGAGTGTTTTATCATCCATTTCCGGCTTTCCAGCTTAACCGCCGTGGCGCTGTTGTTCTCCACCTTAATGGTGTACGCAAAACCGCAACTATAGCCAGGCGCCACCCTTTCATCCGGGATCTGCTCCAGTTTTACGATTTCAACGCTCAATCCCGGTGTGCTGTCGCGATCCAATTTTTTCTTTCTCGATAGAATCAAAATTATGGCTATGATTGTAACATTTAGGTTGAACACCCCCTCGGTCTTTCGGGTCATGATGACCCTTCAGACCACTCCCCCTCGGAAAGGGGGAGAAAAAATTTCCCCTCCTTGTCTGGAGAGGAGAACTACTTCCATAAGTCCCGGAGGAACATAAGTCCCGGAGGGACAATAGATAATAGCCTGGGGCGTAAGCCCCAGGGAAAATAATGTGCGCCAGCCCAGGCGGGGCGAAAGAGTTCTCTATCGTCCTTTACAGGGCTTAGCGCTATATTATCCGCAAACCCCGGACTCACGCCCGGGGCTATATTCCACAGCCCCGATGGGGCTGAAAGTAAGCATGAATTCCGGGGAGAATTCTGAATTCTGGGGACACCATACTTAATTGCCCCTCGCCATTCCCTCTCCCTCGTATATTAGGAGTTTAACATGAGCTATTACGAAAGGCTCAGGACTACAGAGCGGAACTTTTATTGTTTCCGCGCAGACGGGTTTCAAGTTAGAATAAAATCCAGCAGTAATCAACGGTAGTAAATCCATGAGCGTACTTTCAGCCGAAACCAAAGAGCTACAAAAAGAGATCAGACAGCTTCTTGTCGAAAAAGACGCGGTTCTGCTCGCCCATAACTATCAGCGTGACGAAATACAGGAGATCGCCGACCTGCGGGGCGACTCCCTTCTCCTGTCACAAAAAGCGGCGGAAACAGAAAAAAGCGTGATACTGTTTTGCGGCGTCCATTTCATGGCGGAGTCGGCGGCGATCTTGTCACCCCACAAAACTGTCCTCCTGCCGCGCCTGGAGGCGGGATGCCCCATGGCCGACATGATAACGCCCGAAAAACTGCGCGAGAGAAAAGCCGAGTTAGGAGCGGGCGTCCCCATCGTAACGTATGTGAACTCTTCGGCGCAGGTAAAGGCGGAATCGGACATCTGTTGTACTTCCGCGAATGCTGTTGCGGTCATAAACTCACTGCCGGAAGAGCGGGTGTTGATGACGCCAGACATGAATCTGGCAAAATATGTACAACGCCACACGAAAAAACAGATCGATTACTGGAAAGGGTTTTGCCCCACCCACCATCTGTTGAAACCGGAGCGGTTAGCGGAGCTTAAGGGACAATATCCAGACGCAAAAGTGGTCGCCCATCCCGAATGCACGCCGGATATCATCGACATGGCCGATCATGTCTGCTCCACTTCCGGGATGTACGCCTATGCGAAAAAGGAAAACTCGAAACAGTTTATTATCGCCACCGAAGACGGCATCCTCTACGGCTTACGGTTAGAAAACCCGGACAAGGAGTTTATCATCGCAAGCGAAGATATGACCTGCCCCAACATGAAAGTTACGACGCTAGAAGACGTTTACGAAGCTTTGCAGGAGATGAAACACGTCATAACCGTCCCGGAGGATATCCGCGTCAAAGCAAAAAAAGCGCTCGACCGGATGCTCGCCGTCCCCAGGGATTGAGATCAATCCACCCTGGTCGCTTCGGAGCTGATTTCGATCCTTCTGATTTTATCGCCGCTTTTGTAACAGACCATTGCTCCAATTTTGTTTTCCCACAGCACATGTCATCCCGCACTTGATGCGGGATCTCTGAGACCCCGGATCGGTGTCCGGGGTGACAGGGTGGTGGCGCGGTCACAACTGTCATTGCGAGGGAGGCCATGGCCGACTGCGGCAATCACGGATGAGATCGCCACGCTACACTTCCCTTCGCTCGCGATGACAAAGTGGTGTCCGGGGTGACAGGGTGGTGGCGCGGTCACAACTGTCATTGAGAGGGAGGCCATGGCCGACTGCGGCAATCCCGGATGAGATCGCCACGCTACGCTCCCCTGCGCTCGCGATGACAAAGTGGTGTCCGGGGTGACAGGGTGGTGGCGCGGTCACAACTGTCATTGAGAGGTAGGCCATGGCCGACTGCGGCAATCACGGATGAGATCGCCACGCTACGCTTCCCTTCGCTCGCGATGACAAAGTGGTGTCCGGGGCGCCATTGACTTGCCGTAAGAGTTTACGCTCCCATGGATGATCTTATAAGCGCGACGGGCCATTAAGGGTATGGCCGTGGGGGCGGACTCGCGTGTCAGCTCTCATAGGGCTCCCTCAAAAACTCCTCCACGCTTTTCCTGATCTCTTCCGGTGTCAGCGTAAGGTTGGGAACGTTTGCGTTTCCCGCTTTGCAGATGGCGTGGATAAAAAGCGGGCCGTCGCCGCCTCCCAGGGCTGAAGCCACTTCGTCCGGGTCGGCTGTGCGCACTACATTGTTTATGCCGAAGCCGCGCGCTACTTTGGCAAGGTCGCTCCAGGTGGCTGTCGCGGTAAGCTGGTTGCCGGTGGAGCCGTACGCTCCGTTATCGACACACAGCACGGTAAGATTTTCCGGCGCGGTGCGCGCTATAGTCGCAAGCGTAGACGGGTTCATCAGCATGCTTCCGTCACCGTCGATGGAGATAACTTTTTTGTCTGAGCAAAGCGCCATGCCAAGCGCCACGGGCGTGACCATCCCCATCGAGCCTAGCATATAAAAGTTCGACGGTTGGTGACACACTTTATAAAGCTCTTTGCACGGTATCCCCAGGTTGCAGGCCACCGCTTTTCCCTCAAGAGCCTCGCTGATTTTCTCCAGTAGCTCAAATCTTGTAAGTTTAGGCTCCGGCATCGTCCCGTCGAAGTTGTCCAGTTCTTTGAATGCGGGCGTAGCGGGAGACGAGTCTGGCTCGAAATCGCTCCCTTTCCATACGGCAGGCTCCATCAGGTAGCCGCGTATCGTGTTATTTTCGTAAACGGAATCGAGCGTCTCGTCTATCTGATCAATATCATCGAGGCTTCTGATCTCATGATACGGGATGTCCATACTCTTCATAATTTTGGGGACATACTCGCCCATCCATTTCTGCGCGACAATTGTCTCCGACTCCATTCCCCGCCAGCTCATAAATATCGGCAGGGCGAAGCTGTAAAGTTTCGACATCGACGCAAGCGCGTTTATCATGTTTCCCAATCCTGAGTTCTGTATCAACATAGCTGGCCGCGCCCCCGCCATCAACGCTCCGGCGCATATTCCAACGCCCTCCTCTTCCCGGCTCAACTCCACCGACCGGAAACCGGCGAGAACGGCGTCGTAAAGTTTTTTGTTCCTGTCGCAAGGAAGCGCGCCGAAAAAGTCAACATGGCGGCGTTTTACTATTTCGAGTATTTTCCCTTCTGGTGTCATACGTTAAGCGCCTTTAGCTGGTCGTCGGTAATATCTTTCGTTATTTCCAGGGCGGGTTTCATCTGAAGTATGAACAGGTCTCTTAATCTTTGCTCGGTGCCTGCGCCGGTCAGGTTTAGGAGGATACAGTCGTCGCGCCGCACCCGTTTTTCTTTGACAGCTTTTATCAACGATGTCAGCGCCACGCACGAGGCCGGGAGAATGTCGGGCCCTTCTGTCCGCTTAAAAAGCTCTTTCGACTCGTAAACTTCGTCGTTGGTGATCCCATACATCATCCCGCCGGTGGCCCGCAGGGCATCGTAAACACCGCCGCTCACTCCATAACATGGATATTTTGTGGAGAGGACCCGCGCCGCCACCACGTCGAGGATGTTATCTATTTTTGGCAAGTCAATTTCAGGATCGATGTAGTTTCGCCCGGCGCTCCATGCGCTTAGCATCGGCGTCATCGGCAGATTCTGGGACAGGTGCAGTTTTGATAAATGGGAGCCGTATGATCCGTCTTTTATCAAAAGCTCGTTCGCCTCCCACGCCGCTATGGCGCCTCCGCCGCTTCCTACCGCCTGGAAATAATGATCCGGGATACGACCGATTGTGACGGCCGCGTCCAGGTATGGCAGTCCCAGCCCCGAGCGGCGAGCGTAGTTTTGGCACCCGCCCTCATGTTTATAGTTTTTGATCCCGCTAAGACGCTTTGCGATGTCGATGGCGTCGGAATAATCACCGTCGGTGAGCATGATTACTTTTGAATGCTCTATGAGCATGTTCGGTATGTTCACTCCGCACATGCATGTCTCCGGGACAATAAGGACAATCGGAAATTTTAATATCTCGGCCAGATAAATGAACGCCACGGCGGTGTTCCCGGCGGATGCCAGGACAAGTTTGTCGACACCTTTTTCTCGCGCATGAGAAATGGCCACAACGGCGTGTAGCTCCTTAAAAGTGCATGTCTTGTAATACGCCTGTATATCTGGAAAGTAGCCGTTGAAACTGAGCCACAGGTTAGAAGACCGAGCTCGTTCGCCAGAGTGTC
>DRJW01000192.1 GCA_011052055.1 Nitrospirota bacterium | reverse complement strand
ATTGGGATTTGAAGGAACTCGCTACACATCGTCTCTCGGATCGTGGTTCAGGAAATTCAGGCCGGGGGGTGTGATACTTTTCTTACGGAACATAGAAACCTCATCGCAGACTGCGACGCTGATTTGTGATCTGAAAAAACTGAGCGAAGATATCACCGGCCTTCCGCTCATTGTGGCCGTGGATCAGGAGGGAGGCCGGGTGACACGCCTGCCGGACGATTTTTCATCCTTCATGGCTGGGCGCTATGGCGCTTCTTATGCGGGCGTAAAAGACGGATTTCCGACAGCGCGCGCGCTCGGCGAGGAGGGAAGCCTCGATCAGGCGGAGGAGGTTTATTTTCTTATGGGCAAGGTTTTAGGGGCGTTGGGGTTCAACCTCGACTACGCGCCCGTTCTCGATCTGGACACGAACGAGGGGAATCGTGTCATCGGAGACCGCTCTTTCGGGCGCGAAGCGGATAAAGTGTCACAACTTGGGCGGTCTGCGATAGGAGGGTTGCGAAAAAGTGGTATGCTGACCTGCTGTAAACATTTTCCAGGACATGGCGGCGTCTCTTTGGATAGCCATGAGCAATTGCCAATGGACGAGCGGTCGGCGCGGCGTTTCAGGTCAGCGGAGTTTCTGCCTTTTAAGGAGGCGATGGAAGAAGGAGTAGAGTTTATCATGACCGCGCATATAATTTATCCGGCGTTTGACGATAAGCGCCCGGCCACCCTCTCCAGAAAAATCATCACCGATTTATTGCGCGATGAAATACGATTTAATGGAGTAATTGTCTCGGACGATATGGACATGAAAGCTGTGACATCACACTTTGCCGACGACGAGGCGGCCAGGCTCGCCCTTTTGGCGGGGGTCGACAACCTGCTTGTTTGCCACGAAGGACCGCGCCAGTGGACAGTTTTAAAAACGGCTCTCAGGCTTATAGATGAGGGGGCGTTATCCGAGGGAGAAGTGAAAAACAGGTTAAACAGGTTGCTGGAGGCTAAACGCAAGGTTTTGTCTTACGAAAGTCAAGAGGGCTCCCATTGAGCGAATCTTTTCGAGGCGGCGATTATGGCTGAAATAAAAAAACTGTTAAGCGACTACAATATCAGTCTGGACGATCTTGAGAACATTAAACTGGCCGGCCCTATAGTTGAAGGCGCCAAGAAAAAGATAGCCGACCACCACTACGACAGACTGCTCGCCGACGATCAGAGCGCCCGGTTTTTCAAAGATGAGAAGACTTTATCCAGGGCCAGGGAAGCTTTCATCCAGTGGCTGGATGATCTTGTGTCTGGCGACTACTCTGCTGGATACTACACAAAGCTAAACCGCATAGGCGCAGTCCACGTTAGAATCGGCCTGCCCGCTTTTCAGGTGAATGTGCAGGTGTCGCATGTGCGGCATTTTATAGAAGGGCTTATATGCCAGAGCTATAACACCGATCCCCCAAAGGCCGCCAGGATTAATGAATCGCTTGGCAAGCTATTTGATCTGAACCTTGATTTAATGACCCGCTCGTACCGTGAAGAGGAGCTAAGAACGCATTTCCTGTCGTACAAGCTCGACAGCTGGCTTATCAACATCGCCAAAAGATGCGTCAACGGATTCAACATCATCCTTATCATCGGCCTGGTGGCCACCGGTGTGATGATCCTGGGTATGTTTTTTAAAGATATGTCTCATATCGCCGCAGGAAGCGTTGAACAGGGCGTTCTTGGAACTTTGGGAACGCTTCTTATGCTCTGGGTTGTAATAGAGCTTCTCGACACGCAAATAGGACACATCAAAGGCCGCGCTTTCGCGATAAAAGTCTTTGTCAGCGTCGCGCTGGTGGCCGAGCTTAGAAAAGTGCTTATGTCGAGCATCGGGCATGAAAACTGGCGTGAAAACGCGGCGCTCATCGCATCCGTGCTTGTTCTCGGATTAATCTACTGGTTGATATCAAAAGTCGAAAACAGCTAAGGGAATCCGCGTCAAAAGCCGAAGGCTATTCTACCGCCAGCTTACTCTCCTCTCGACAGTCATACTCCCCAAGGTTGTCCGACTGTTTTTATAATCCCTTCCTCCAATGTAAACGGAGGCGACCACCCAAGCTTTCTCCTTATCTTGGCCGAGTCAACCCGAAGAGAGCTGGAAACTTTCGATATTGCTGTGGAGTTAAACGAAACATGTCTGCCCACGACAGCCTCAATCGCGTCTCCAGCGGCCCCGGCCAAAGCAAGGAGCTGTCCGGGAGCCGGGATAATGACAGCGCCGCTTCGGGCCGATTTAGCAATCAACCTTATAAGATTGATTGTGGAAATATCCTCGCCATCGCTCACAATAAACGTATGCCCGGAGGCTTGCGGACTCTCCATGCAAACCAGTATCGCATCGGCGAGGTTGCCTGCGTAAACAAAGCTTCTCAAATTTTTTATAGCAGGAGCGGGCAACAAACGTTTTCGGTTTACAACATCGATCAACGCCCCCATATTTCCTTTAACGCCCCGCCCATAAACCAGCGGAGGGCGGATAACGACAATTTCCATCCCCGTCCCTTCGGCTATTTCCCACAAACCGTTTTCGGCCATAAGCTTGCTGGCGCCGTAAGGATCCTCAGGTTTCGCCGGTGATGTCTCGTCGAAAGGATTGTCAACAGGCGTGGTTTCGCCATTGACCTTTATTGTGCTTAAAAATATAAAACGTCTCACACCGGTTTTAGCGGCGGCCCTCGCAAGATCGAGTGTCGCCCCGGCGTTAGTCCTCATATAATCGTGGGGCGTCCATTTTTTATTTCCGCTCGTGTCATGGGCCAGCGCGGCCAGATGAACGACCGCCTCCACACCGTCAAGAGTTTCATCCCATTGTTTATAGGCGCCGATATCGCCCGTAAAGATAATCTTATCTGTATTGCTCCTTACACTTGTGGCGTTGTCCCGCTCTTTTCGTAAAGTCCCAATCACATTCCAGCCCGCCGAGGCCAGATTGGCGGTTAAATGGGATCCGACAAATCCGTTTGCTCCGGTAATCAGCGCGGTTTTCATAAACAATTAAGAATAGACAAACTAGATGAGACCATATTATATCCTACCGGCCCGACCGGCGCCTGCGTGTACAGAATGAAGTGTGACATATGCTCTTCGAGCGTTTAT
>DRJW01000191.1 GCA_011052055.1 Nitrospirota bacterium | reverse complement strand
CACCTGTGAATAATGAAAAATCACGGTTAATATGGTCCCAGCGAGTTTGCACCATGCCAACGGATGAGTCGGTGAAATAGTTCACTGTTTCGCTCAGAAAATTTTCAGGAGGCAGGAAGTCGGCGTCGAAAACCGCGATTAAATCGCCCTTTGCCAATTCAAGGCCATAATTCAACGCTCCGGCCTTGAATCCCTCACGATCCTTTCTGCGAAGGTACGAGATATTCAGTCCTCGGGCGGCTGAATCATTGACCGCTTTTTGAGCGACGACTCTCGTTTCATCCGACGAGTCATCCAGAACCTGGATTTCAAAGCGGTCTTCGGGATAGCTGATCGCGCTGACAGTCTCAATCAGCCGCTTGACAACGTATTGTTCGTTGAATATCGGAAGTTGCACTGTTACAAATGGAAGCTCATCAAAAGGATCCGGCTTTTTTATCTTTTGATTTTTATAACGCAAAAACAGATAAGCGATGAAGTAACGGTTGACGCCGTAGGCGACCAGCAGAGAAAACGCGCCGAAGTAGATACCCAAAATTACAATATCGTAAGCGTTTGTCATACCATCTTGCCGGTAAGATTTATCGGTGGTCGAGCGTACTCATAGCTCTTATATTTATATGGCGCCTATGGTTAATTAAAAGACCTTCCACAAGATCGTCCAGCCTGCCTACAGGGAAAAAGGTTGTTACGGCTTTTATCGTCCCCGAGGGGTGGAGTAGCGAAGAATAAAAAACTGAACACAGAAAAATAAGGTTTCGTATGTTGAAATAATTCCTGAAATAAAAATGGTTTTGCATGCTTCTGCGGAGGGCCGCGAGCCTTTCCCTTCCGATTCCCGCGTCCATCAATGGGAGACAGGCCTGACGGTGATTCCAGCCGCTGGAATAGGGCGTCTTATCATCCAGCCAGCCTTTATCAAGCGCCATTGTATGCAGGCTGGTGCCCGGGTAGGGGGTGGAGTAATAAAAAACTGTAAAGTCGGCTTTCAACGATTTCGCCAGCCCGTAAGTATCTTCAATATCTTTTTCGGTCTCATCTGGATTTCCTATGATAAAAGTAGCGCAGGAGCGTATTCCCGCCTCTCTTAACATGCGGAACAGGCTTACCACATTATCGTTTAAGGTTTTCTTATTTAGTTTTTCAAGAGTAGAGGTAGAGCCGCTTTCCACACCAAAGTCTATCTGCGCGCAACCAGACTCACCCATGGATCGCGCCAATCCGGAGGACAAAGTGTCTACGCGTGACTGACACGCCCATCTATATTTTACCGGCTCTTTTAGCAAAGCCTCGCAAAAAGAGAGTACCCATTTGCTGTTGGAAGTAAACAGGTCGTCACATATATAAAATCCTTTGATGCCATATTCAGCGGAGAGGAGACGAATTTCGGCGATAACATTTTTTACGCTTCTGTTTCGTATTTTGCGCCCGAAGACCTTGTTGCTTGCGCAAAACGAACAGGGGTAGGGGCAACCACGGCTGGTGATAATAGTCGTCATTTTATCCATAGCGTATCCGCGCATGATTCCAGGCGATGTAAGGTAACGCTCGAAATCGAGCAGGCGCCGGGCGGGAAAGGGCAACTCATCGAGATGTTCAATCGGTACAGGAGGGCCGGTGAAAGATACAGCCTCATTTCGCCAATAATACAGGCCGTCAAGATTTGACAGGTCAGATGTTATATCCCGCTCAAGCGCTTTGCAAAGCCTGGACATGGTGATTTCACCTTCACCGGCAATCAGATAATCGGGTCGCAGGTTTTTAAACGTCTCTAACGGAACAGAACTGCTATGAGCTCCGCCAAGAACTGTCTTTGAGCGTGGGAGTGATCTCTTTAATTTTGCTAATAGCCGTTTGGCTTTATCGTATGTATTCGTCAGAAAGCCAAGCCCGATGATGGAGGGATCAAAAGCTGTCACAGATGAAATAATATCCTCTTCATCAGGATCGATATCGAACGCTCTGATCGAATGCCCATCGCGTTCAAGCTGAGCGGCCACCATGAGAAGACCCATGGGAGGCACTATGTTGTTGCCTTCCAGGCATTGTACGTTTATAAGAGCGATACGCATGTCAACGGCAAGCTTACACCCCCCTGCGGCGCTTGTTCTGCTTTACTTGTTAAAGTTGAGCAGGCATTAAATTGCGCTGATTAAAATAAAATATCAACTCGTAGAGTCTATATTATCTTTTACAAAATTACAATAAGCCGATCGGGGCCGGCTTCCGGTATCATATTGAGCCTGCCCACTTCATTCCCATAGACATGGCGGTATCCATGAATATATATTTAAAAAGTCCCTGACGCCCCAGCGACTTCAGGTTGGTAAAGCGTATTATCTCTTTACGTAGAGCCTCAATCTGGTCATTGGCTCCGACTTTCACAACAGGGTATGCGTACTTTGCGTAAGTAGAGAACACATCCGCCACGTTAGCCCGCAAATCAAACCCTAGCTCAGCAAGATCGCCAATGGCGGTGTCTAGCAGATCATTAACATCCATCCGCCAAATTTGGTCGCCATAATCGCAGGGGATCTCAACTATTATCGAGGTCTTGTTTTTGGGCGCCATTTTGGGGCTATATTTTTTCGGCTCCTGGATGCGTGTCATTATCATGTCCGGATCGGGCGTGTATATCCACGTGTTATCCGAAAAGTCTTTGACTCCTTTAAGCGTAATGTTTAAGAATCTCAAGCTTCGGAACTCAAGTTTGAAATCAGAGTCGATAGCCAGAAGGCCCGCAAGCTCATTTAATGGAATCGTTGAAAGATACTCATCGCCTTTTACGGTTTCCCTGGCGCCGTCCCGGTCTTCGATAGTCACGCCTGTTACTTTCGAGCCTGAAATCAAAAATTTTACCGGGCGTGATCGTGTAATTATCTTTCCGCCAAGGCGGACAATATCCTCAGCTATTTCCTCAAACATCTGGCCGATCCCGTTTTCTGGATACAAATGGCTCATAGCGTAAGTTCGGGGGGCTCCATTGGCGCCATTAATCGCTTTTAAAATCGCGTCTTTGGCGCTCAACACCGAGATTCGCCTCGACGCCCATTCATCGGAAAGATCGTTCGCCGCCACACCCCACAACTTTTTTGTGTACGGTTTAAAAAAATAATCGTTTAAAGGTCTGCCGAAACGTTTGTCGACCCACGCTTCGAACGAGCCTTCGCGCGCGCGCGCCGATCCGCCGCCGAGGGATGAAAACAGATAACCGGCGGAGAACTTTAAAGTCATAAGAAAAGTCGATTGAGACAAAACGTTTCCAAGATTGACCGGGTAGTCAAAACGCCTGTCTTTAAAAAGGATAATGCTTTTTCTTGATCGGGTCAGCAGGCCGGGGCCTAAAAGATTTTTGATATCTTTTACGAGGACTTCATTTTTTGAGACGAATCGATGGCCGCCCAGATCGAAACCATAACCGTTTTTGCGCGCGGTCTTGCATAGCCCCCCCACCGTATCGTCTTTTTCGACGACAGTTACTTCGACCCCTTTGCGCGCAAGATACCATCCAGCGGTAAGACCGCATGGACCGGCTCCGAAAATTACAGCTTTCATTTTGTCACCGGAATTTAAGAATTTTTCTGACAAACCTGGTTAAGGGGACCTCAGGCGACATCGATGGAAATTTGATGGTATCCATTAGCGCCATCCGGTTTAGTGTTGGAAGTTAAACCGCCGGCTCCTTGAATAACGCCGCTTTTTTCCACGGCCCGTATCGTAATTGAATATCGCCCTTTCGCTGATGAGGGAAGGTCATAGGTCCAGACATTCCAGCTATACTTCGACAAAGCCGGAGTGATGACAGCTTCATCCCATGTCGAGCCTCCATCCAGGCTTATCTGAACGCCGGATACTCCACGATCGCCCGCATACGCAATCCCCGACAGTCGAGCCGGTTCGGTTGTGGAGAGCCTGTCAAGCGATTGAATAGTCGAGTAGGTTTTTATCTCAGCCGATTCAGACCAGCCGCGCTTTTGCCAGAAGCCCCTGTAATCCGACTGCGAAATCACTATGCGGTCTATCCACTTGACATTTTTCATCCCGTAAATGTTCGGCACGATAGCCCTTACAGGAAACCCGTGATCGACAGTCAATGGCTCACCGTTAATTTTGTAAGCCAAAATTACATCGCCCTCCATCGCTTTGGATACGGGGAAGCTGTCTGAGTACGAGTCTCTTGCGAATATGGCTACGTCCAGCGCTTCTGGAAGCAGACCAGCCCGCTCAAGAATCGTCTTCAGTTTCACGCCGGTCCATTCGCAATGCCCGGTGAGCCTTCCGCCGACTTCGTTCCCAACGCATATGAGGGTGTTATACATCGTGGTCTGTTCCAATTTCTGGAAATCCTGATAGCTAAAAGATAAATTGTTTGATACGGAACCGCTGATCTCAAGCCTCCAGTCATCTGAAGATACGCCGGGAGACTGCCTGACGCTCTGGACGTATAACTCGGAGACAGGTGTGATTTCTCTTACCGGGTATTGAGGAGTAAAAGCGCTACCCATCGCCTTGTCCGCGCTCTGGGCGGTTATGGATGATCCGCATCCAGAGAGAGGAAGCAGATAACCCGCTACATACAATCCTCCTGAAAGTTTAATTAAACTCCTGGCGCCTGCGCTCAGGAAATCCCGTCTATTTAGTGGTTCCATTTTTTTGTTTAAACTATCCGAAATCGCAGACGCCAATACGGTCGAATTATAATTTCATTAAAGCTTTAGCCTGTAACAAATCTTTCACGCAAGTATAGGGCAAGACGGCTCAACAGCGCCACTGTCCGCTCGCTCTCAAAGATGTGGTTTTTCAAGGGGCTTATGATATAGTGTCCCGGTTGGCGGGCTCATATAATTTCAATGACTAAGGTTTTAATATAAATCAGGTTTTTTATTTCGATAATTTTCAAAGGGGGAATTGTCATGCCGGTTCAGACTTGTTTTCAGCTCAAAACATCAGATATTCCAAAAAAATGGTACAACATAGTAGCGGACATGCCTAACCCTCCCCAGCCGCCGCTCAATCCCGGAACCGGCGAGCCGATAGGCCCGGAGGCTTTGGCCCCTCTGTTTCCTATGGCGCTCATCGAGCAGGAAGTAAGCGCCGAGCAATGGATCGACATTCCCGAAGAGGTTCTCGACATTTACGCCACGTGGAGGCCGACCCCTTTATATCGCGCAAGGAGGCTCGAAAAAGAGCTTGGCACACCGGCCAAGATTTTTTATAAATACGAAGGAGTCTCCCCCGCAGGAAGCCACAAGCCGAATACCGCCGTGCCCCAGGCTTATTACAACAAACAGGCGGGAATAAAAAGAATCTCCACCGAGACAGGCGCGGGGCAGTGGGGGAGCGCCATCTCTCACGCATGCAGGATGTTCGGGCTTGAGACGCTTGTATACATGGTCAAGGTCAGTTATCAACAAAAACCGTACCGCAGGTCGATGATTAAATGCTGGGGCGGAGAGGTGATCGCGTCTCCTTCGACCACAACCAAGGCAGGCTCGACTATTCTGGAGAAAGACCCCGATTCGACCGGGAGCCTGGGGATAGCGATCTCCGAAGCGGTGGAGGTGGCCGCGACCAGTGACGACACCAACTATTCGCTCGGCTCTGTTTTAAACCATGTTCTTTTGCACCAGACCGTCATCGGGCAGGAGGCGGAGAAACAGATGGAGATGGCCGGAGAATACCCGGACGTGGTCATCGGCTGTTGCGGCGGCGGGTCGAACCTTGCCGGGATAAGCAACAGTTTTATCCGTAACAAGATCAACGGCAAAGATACAAGGATAGTTGCCGTGGAGCCTGCAAGCTGTCCATCGCTTACCAAAGGCATCTACTCTTACGACTTCGGCGACACCGTGCAGATGACCCCGCTACTTCCATCGTTCACATTGGGGCACGATTTTGTCCCGCCCGGCATCCACGCAGGCGGCCTGCGCTATCACTCTGTGGCTCCGCTTACAAGTCAGCTTCTTCTGGACAACCTTATCGAAGCCAAAGCCTACCGTCAGCTGGAGTGTTTCGAGGCGGCGGTGACTTTCTGCAGAACGGAAGGAATTATTCCCGCCCCAGAGTCGTCCCATGCGATAAGGCAGGCGATTGTTGAGGCGCAAAACGCCAAAGAAGAAGGGAAAGAGAGGACTATCCTTTTTAACCTGAGCGGTCACGGCCATTTCGACATGAGCGCCTACGACAGCTATTTCGCCGGAGACCTTATCGACGACTCGATGGACGAACAAGGCGTGCAAAGCGCCCTTAAAGCTATCGCCGAACTGCCCAAACCAGCAGGATACACAGGAAAATCATACGCGGGAGTTTAGTCAGATTTTCTGGACACAAGAGACGTTACAAAAAAACCCCTCTCCCTTGAGGGGAGAGTGTTCAAAAGAAAAGGCAAGGCCCTTCGGTTCCTCAGGACGACAGGAGTGGGGCGCTTGGAATTCGTCCCCGGAATATCCGCTTTATTGGCGCCCCGGGCTTGATCCGAGGTCTGAGATTCCGGGATTGTTCGTCACTTTTAGTGGCTCACTTAAGTGAAATGTTGTCTCGCGCCTTCTCCGCTCGCAACGCAAAGGCCGGAATGACAACTGCCACCCTCACCCCAACCCTCTCCCCTCAAGGGAGAGGAAAAGGCGTAGGCAATTAAGTATGGTGTCCCCGGAATTCATGCTTACTTTCAGCCCCATCGGGGTTGTGGAGCATAGCCCCGGATGTGAGTCCGGGGTCTGCGGATAATATAGCTAAGCCCTGTAAAGGGCGATAGAGAACTCTCTTTCGCCCCGCCGGGGCTGATTGCTGGCGCGCATTATTTTCCCTGGGGCTCGAAGCCCCAGGCTATTATCTATTGTCCCTCCGGGACTCATGTCCCTCCGGGACTTATGGAAGTAGGAAAATTTCGCTATGGGGAAGGCGGGGGTAATTAAGTAAGGTGTCCCCGGAATTTGCGTTAAACCTTTCTGAATTCCGACTGTATGATAGTTGGTTTTCCCCATGTATAGTCTTTTATATGTGAAGGTTCTATTGCGAACGATTTTTCAAGCCATGCCCAAAACGATTTAACTGCCGTGTAGACATTGTCGATTTGTATTTCGCTACCTCCGACGACAAGCTGGTATGAGCAAATATATTTTTCAGCAAAACGATCATAGGCAATGCCCGATGCGCTCCAGTCTTGTGTTGCCTGATTCGACAAGAGAATGTAGTGGCGACCCTCAAAAATCCAGGAAATCGATCCAAGTATTGGGTACTCAATAGGGCCGCTCTGCTTTAGATCGTCACACATGTGTTGCAAGTAGTTACGGCAATCCTTGACCGATTTGATTGCCGTTCCCAGCTTTTTTAGCTCAGGTCGGTCTTTTCTTATGAGTGGCATAGCAGAAACTATTCCGTTAAAGCGGTGAAAATAGTCTATAAGCCCAAGTGCGGCAATATAAATTCCAGGGACTATCGAAGAATCATTTTCGACTTTGGTTGCATCGCTCGCAAGAGAAGTTCCATTTTCCAAATCAGTGTATAAGTGATCCAGAATCAAAAGACACCTTTTGGCTGTTTCGTAGAGAGTGACAAATTTCTCTTGCTGGTCTTGCTGGTTTCGTTTCATTCCAATAGACCTTCGAATTCCGGGGACACCATACTTAACTCGTCACGCCGGTTGGCGAAAAAAGGTTATCGATCGAATCCGTAGGGGCGGATCTGTGTGTCCGCCTGGAACAGGGCATGCGCGCAGGCGCGCCCCGCTTAAACAGAAACATCTAACAAACCACATTCATGGTTGCGGGGTTTGGGCCGGACAGTCAAAGTCACATCACAGTCAAGTTTTGTGAGCCAGGTAACCAGACGGTCAAGAGTGAACCGACGTAATTCGCTACCACGCTTTAATTTTGAGATATACGCTTGATCTGTGCCGAGGATTTTTGCGGCCTTATACTGCGTAAGTTTCCTCTGCTCGATAACATCAAGGATTGCAGAGGCTAACTTTGCCTTTGCAAGCATTTCGTTTGGAGCGTCAACACCAAGATCAGCGAAGACGTTGCCGGAACTTCTTTCAATTGTTTCTTTAGTCATTATCTTGTGCCTCCTTTACTTTCTTCCTGTGCCAACCGAAGCCGTTGTCGGATTAAATCAATATCCTCTTTCGGGGTTTTAATGCCGCGCTTCGACTTCTTTTTGAAGCAATGCAGTACATACACAACACCCCCGATCTTTGTAATATAAACGGCACGGTATGTGTCTTTCCTGTAGCGTTCGACCAACTCCATAACACCGGGAAATCCTTTAAGTGGTTTTGCCGTTTCCGGAGTTTTACCGCGCTGAACCTCGTACAAATCAAAACCAACGTCATCTCTGACGGTTTGCGGGAACTTCTTTAAATCCTTACGGGCGGTTCCTATAAAACTCAGCGGCTTCATATCGTTATGTGCCATATTTATATTATGGCCTACAGGCCATAATATTGCAAGCTTTTATCCACTTGCCACAGGCAATCGTAGCCCGTCCTTTATCCCTCATAAAGCGGATGTACGGCCAAGTACACTGCGGAGATTGCCGCTCCCCTTCGATGATAATCTAGCCAGATTCCAGCTTGTGCGGTGACACTATTGTTTCCAAGCCCTCATCTTTCTCTTTGGTTATCAGTGTTCATACCGCCGTCAATATAGCGGTCTAGTCTCCTCACGCAAGGCTTCCCTCCGGCGTGATTACGCTCCCGTGTTGCTTCGCGCCCGCTCCATTCGCTATCACGGCCCTGCGTTCGTTCGCCTAACGACCGCAAATTTCCCTGCCGTTATCACACATCAATCAAAGGAGAAATCAGATGGAAAACAATAATAAAAAACCGGAACACAGATATGAAGTGCATCACTACACGCTATGCGAAGGATGGGTCAATTGCTGGACTGTGACAGATAACGAAAACAGCGAGTATCCAGACAGCTACTCCACAATCGAGGCGGCACAAGCTGAAATAAACGAACTGTTATCCGATATTCAGTCAGAGATTGATAGGGGAGAGCGGCACGCAGGTGAAGGCTACGATGCAGAAGAGTACCAAATATACGACAATATAGAAAAGGAGTACGTAGTTTAAACAGACACCTCCAGCAAACCGCATTCTTGGTTGCGGGGTTTGGGCCGGACAGTCAAAGTCACATCACAGTCAAGTTTTGTGAGCCAGGTGAGCAAGCGGTCAAAAGTGAAGCGTTGTAAACAGTCACCCGTTTTCAGAATTGATATCTGGCTTTGATCGGTGTCAAGAATTTTGGCGGCTTTAGCCTGTGTAAGCTTGCGTTTTTTAATAATTCTTAAAATCTCTAACGCAAGTCTGCTTTTTGCAAGCAGTTCTTCAGAGTTTTCAAGGCCAAGGTCGGCAAACACATTGCCGGAGCTTTCCGTATATTCTAT
>DRJW01000190.1 GCA_011052055.1 Nitrospirota bacterium | reverse complement strand
GTTTAATTCTTCAAGAATATGGATATGCTCCAGGGCCGATTCCGCCATGGCTCTTGCTGTGGGGCCGCCATGTTTTTTGAGCAAGTCTTTTCTGAGCGATCCTGCGTTTACGCCGATCCTGATCGGAACGCCTCTGCCCTGCGCCGCTTTTGTGACTTCCTCTACTTTCCATTTCGCGCCGATATTTCCAGGGTTCAGACGCAGGCAGTCGGCGCCTTTCTCGATGGAAGCCAGAGCGAGCCGATAGTCGAAATGTATATCTGCGATAAGTGGAATCGATATGCTCTCTTTTATTTTTCCCAGTCCCTCCACAGCCTCCGCGTCCGGCACGGCGACGCGGACAAGCTCGCATCCTGCGCCCTGCAGGCGTATTACCTGGGCGATGGTGGCGCCGGTATCGCGTGTATCCGTATTGGTCATCGACTGGACTACCACCGGGGCGCCGCCGCCGATTTTAACCTTGCCGACCATGATTTGTCTCGATTTTCGCATCAGATCATTCTAATGGCGCCTCCCCATGAAAACAACCGCCATCATGGACAATACCGGCGTTTATCTGGTATGTTAATTCCTTTTTATAAACATACGCCACAGGAGGTTACGGGTATGAAAGTCATTAAGACTATAGTCGCCATAATGTTGATGGTCGCAATTCCCGCTTTCGCTCAGGCGAAAAACGCGGAGAAGAAAAAGATGGGTGATACGAAAGAGGAAGTGGCCGTGATAGAAACGAGTCACGGTAAGATTGTGATTAAGTTTTTTCCCGACATAGCGCCGGGCCATGTGGAGAATTTCAAAAAACTTACGAAATCAGGCTTTTATAACGGCTCCATTTTCCACCGGATCATCCCCAACTTCATGATCCAGGGAGGCGATCCAAACACAAAAGATAAAGAAAACACAAGCGCCTACGGAATGGGCGGGCCCGGATACGAGATCGACGCGGAGTTTAACAACAAATCGCACAAGCGGGGCATAGTCTCCATGGCGAGGTCTCAAAACCCTAACAGCGCCGGGTCACAGTTTTTCATCTGCGTGGCCGACTCACCCTTTCTGGACGGACAGTACACGGTGTTCGGAGAGGTGATAGAGGGAATGGATGTGGCCGACAAGATCGTCGCCCAGCCGAGAGACGGCAAGGATCTCCCCGACAAGCGGATTGAGATGACAGTGACGCTGGAGAAGCGATAAATATAGCGGATTAAGGTTTGGGCGGACTCACAGGTCCGCCCCTACGATACTTTGTAACTCTCGCCCGGTTTTACAACAATCGCTTTTCTTCCCTCCGCCGCAACTTTTGAGACGAACTCGGCGGGGTCGGCCACAATTACGGGCCATGTATTGTAGTGCATCGGGATGTTGATCTTCGCCCCCAGAAACCCGGTGGCTTTAACCGCGTCCCTTATATCCATCGTGAAGTTGTCCCCGATGGGCAAAAGCGCCACGTCGAGCGGGCCGTACATCTCGCCGATCAGTTTCATGTCGTAAAAAAGCGCGGTGTCGCCTGCGTGATAGATTCTTTTTCCATCCATCGTGAGGATGACTCCTGTGGGGCTCCCCAGGCATTCCCCGTCCGGCCCGGACGAGCCGTGATGGGCGATGGTAAGCTTCACATGGGCGAACGGAAACTGATAGCCGCCGCCGATATGCATGTTGTGGGTGGTTAACCCTTTGGCCGCCATATAGTCGCCCACTTCTTTGTTGGAGACGACGATGGCTCCTGTTTTTTTGGCTATCTCGACGGTATCGCCGGTATGATCCCCGTGACCGTGGGTCAAAACGATGGCGTCGAGCTTATCGAAACTGTCCGGGGCCACGTCGGCCAGATCGTTGCCTGAAAGAAATGGATCGATGAGAATCCGGTGGGAGCCGTCATCGACCTCCCAGCATGAATGAGCGTGATATTTAAGATTAACCATTCAAACCCCCTTGCCAAATCGCCTATTGCCACAGGTGAATATCCGACCACACGATAAGGTTACCCGCCCATGAAAGCGTGGGCAAGAAGAAAATCACCTATTCTTTTAACAACATCATACTCAAAGTTTTTAATATGGCTCTGGCTTACGGGTTGATCCATTTACGCCAGTTATCGGTGATAATCCCCTGCTTTCTATACCGCTCCATGGCGTTTTTGCACTGGCAATCACGGGAATGATCGAGAACGGCTTTTAACGCGCCCACGATTATCTCCGGCATTTTCTTCACCGCTTTATCTACTATTTTCTTTTCGCCGGGGGACATCATTCCCTCGAACAGCACGCCGCCTTCGAATTCGCGGTTTACCATCCCTTCGGCGAAGTTGGTTAAATAGCAAAGGGAGGCGTAACAGATCTCAAGCTCGCGGGCCAAAAACGCCTCTGGCGCCAGGGTCATCCCCACCAGGTCGGCGCCGTATGCGTGGTATAGCCTTATCTCCGCCGGCGTCTCAAGCCTCGGCCCTTCGGTACAACAGTATATCGATTCATTGTGAAAATCGAGGTTCAGGTTTTCGAGCGAATATATGAGCGCGTGCCGAAGGTCGGGACAGAAAGGATGGCTCATCCTGATAAATCCCAGGCCGCCTTTTTCGAAAAAGGTGGAGGGTCTGTTTTTTGTCTGGTCTATTATGTCGCCGGGCACGGCGAAGTTCCCTACCTCCAGGCCGGGGTTAATGATCCCCGGACCCGACCAGGAGATTATCCGCTCGACCCCAAGCGCTTTTAACGCCCAGATGTTGGCGCGGTAGTTCACGAACGGGGCGGCGGTCTGATAGCCGTCAGCCCCGTGGCGCGGCAGGAAATAAAACTCCAGACCTGTGGATTTATACAGGCGGATATCTGATACCTTTCCAAACGGTGTCTTTTTGGCCGGAACTTTCTTATACGAGCCGAAATGTTTTTTGGCTATCAATTCATTGGCGGCGCTCCCTCCCATAATGGCAAGTTTACTCATTTACATTCACCAATCCTTTCCCGACTCGGAAGGTTTCTTTAACTGGCCTTTTAACATATTTTCCTTAAGTTTTTTTTCATCCCGCTCGATAGCGTCGAATATTCTTTCGGCCTGCTCTTTACTGATCCGCCGGGGCTCAGGCTGGCTATCTTGTTTTTGCTGGCCCTGGTCTTCAGGCCTGTCCTTATTTTCAGCGTTTTGTCGCGGAGTATCCTTTTCTTCTTTTTTGTTTTCACGGCCCGTTTTCTTTTTATCGCTTTTATCCCGCTTTTCTTTTTCCGATTGTCCCTCTTTTTTCTTCTGCTCTTTTTTCTTCTGCTCTTTTTTCTGGCGCTCCTTCTCGTTTTGTTGTTTTTGCTCCCGCTTTTTTTTATGCTCCATTTCTTTCATTTTCAAAAGCGCCAATTCCAAGTTGTGCCGGGCGTCATTATCGGCGCTGTCTTTGTTTAACACTGTTTTATACTGCCTGGCCGATTCCCTGTAAGATTCCAGAGCCTCGTCTGTTTTGTCCGATAACGCGGCTTTATCTCCGGCTTTGTAAAGAGCCGCGCCCAGGTTGAACCTGGCGCTTTTTTTTATATTATCCTTCCCCGACGACAGGGCGCGCCCATAAGCGCGGACCGCTTCGTCATACCGCCCCATCTTGTAGTAAGCTCCCCCCAGATTGTAGTCGATAGACTTCTCATCCGGATCGCCTTTTTGCGCTTTGAGATATTCTTTTAGCGCGTCTTCGTATTTCTTTTCGTTATACTTCTCGACGCCCCGTTTGTTGGCGAAATAGGCCGGGTCGCCAAACCCGGCGAGAGCCAGCGCGGCGATATAGATAAAAAGAAGGTGAAACGCAGGCTTCATTTTTCCATAAGCTCCATAATCAGCCCCTCGCGCAATCCATAGTCGGAGACGACCATCTGGCTCGATCCGAAACGTTTGATAACCGACTGGACAATCGCCAAGCCTGGAATTATCAAATCTTCGCGTCCGTCTTGCAGAACGGGTATGCGCGATCTTTGCTCTATTGTCATCACTGAAAGTTTCAGGCGTGACGACTCCACCATTTCATCCGTAAGTTTAAAATTGTTTATTCGAGCGGGAGAATAATCGGCCATATCCTGCGCTATGGCGGCAAGCGATGTTATGGTCCCGGCCGTCCCCACCAGTATATATTTTTCACCGTCGCGAAGATGATTGAAAGCCTCATCCACCACCCTGTCGATTTCGGATATCATATTGTCGTATTCTTTTTCGATCACCGGATGTTTCGTAAGATAGGTCTCGGCGAGGCGGACAACGCCAAGGTTCGTGTTATATACTTTCACCGGGCTTCCATCCTTGCCGAGAATAAATTCCGTACTCCCTCCGCCTATATCGATCAATATAAAATCGTCCTCTTCGATGGCAAGCAGTACGCCCTTTAAAGAAAGCCGCGCTTCTTCGTCGCCGGAGATGATTTTTACTCCATGCCCTGTGGCGGCGCGAATCATGGCGTCGAGGGTTCCGGTGTTATCAGCCTCCCGTCCCGCGCTTGTCGCTGTGATCGAAAGGGAGAAGGGCGCGAAACTTTCCGCTCTTTTTATAAGCTTGGCGATCCCCTCGGTTGTGCGTTTGATCGCCTCCGGCGCAAGACTTCCTGTCTCGTGTAAACGTTGGCCCAGGCGGGTGACTATCTGGCTGGAGAAGAGAGGAGAGTACCCCCCTTCACCATTGGCGTCCGCAACAAGAATCCGGACGGTGTTCGTCCCAAGATCGATGGCGGCTACACGGCTCATAAAAATAGCGCTGGTTGATACGTTTCGGACATGCGAAGATTATAATAAAAATCGGCGTCTATGACGAAATACCAAATTGACATATGTTGATGCTTACTTGAATATGGTAACAACAAATATGCGACTAATCTTTAGTTGCGCAAGTCCGATAGTATATAATATAAATGTCGAAGTTTAGAAAAACGCTTGATCGTCTTTTAAATAAGCCAGCGGATTTTACGTGGAATGAAGCCGTTAGGATATTTAAACACTTGGGATATGACTTAGATGACAGTGGTGGCGGAGCAGATTTTTCATTTATTAATAAAGAAAAAGGTGAATATTTTGCAATGCCTAAGCCTCACACAAAAGGCGGTAAGCCTGCAATAAAAAGTCATTATATCAAAGAAATGATAAAACATCTTAAAGACCACAACTACATATGAGAAAAAATTATGGCCGATAAAGTAATGAAATACAACCCTCCAGCAGGAAAAGGTGAATATTTTGGATCTGTTGAGCCTGATATTGATGATCGTTGTCTTTATGGGAAAGTGCTTTTCATTACAGACACAATTCTATACGAAGGCAAAACAATAGATGAGTTGGAGAAAAAATTTCATAAAGCTGTAGATAACTATATAAAAACATGTGCAAGAAACGGAATTGAAGCAAAAAGGTCTTTTAAAGGATCTTTAAACGTAAGGCTTGGTGAGGATTTGCACCAGCAGGTAGCAACTAGAGCATATTCAGCAGGTGTTTCTATTAATGATTGGTTAAAAAATGTGGCATTGGAAAAAGTACAATTAGAAGAGCTTTTTGAAGCTCCTAGCAAAAAAGTGGGAAAGACAAAAGGTGTTGAAATGACCGAAAAAGTAAGATTTATAGTGCCTTTGGATTATAAACCTGGAGAAATAAAAGTTACAGAAAAGTTCTTTAGTGAAAATATTGGACCAATATTAAACTGACCTTTTTAATATGAACAATTCAACAAAATATTTCGGAAAGGCGCGTTTGAAAAATATTATTTTAAATGAGTCAGCTTGTAAATTAATAAAGTTTCCTACGGGAGATTCAGAAGGAGCTTATAGGACTTCTTTAATTACTGATGTGCATTACGCACACAAACTTGTGCCCAAAAAAGTCGATCAATTTTCAACAACTATAGATGTAGAGCAAATAGGATACGAAACTTTAGTAACTGAAAATGTGAAACAGGCAATTGAAATTTACCGCATTAAATGTAAAATATCCGGTTATTTTGTCCTTGCGGGGGGAAAAGAAGATATAAAAACTTTACGTAAATATAGCAATGTATTTGCCGCCCAGATATTTCCTTATTTAAAAGAGCATATGGACTATTTGCTGTCAAAAATGGATTTGATTCGAAGAGGCGTACGGTTTCCTTTTGTTGAATTTGATTACGACGTAAAACCACCAAAAAAGAAGGCGTCTAAGAAAAAAACGGGATAATATCATTGTCCCAACTATATCTTCTCTAACATAATCCAGAAATAAAATTCTAATGAATCTTCATAAACTTACAAAGTTTATCGACGACTACCTCGACATCGGCGCCATAGAAGACTCCTGCCCCAGGGGACTGCAGGTGGAGGGGGCTACAGATGTCACAAAGATAGTCTGCGGCGTTTCGGCCTGCGTACAGCTTTTTAATGAAGCTGTAGCGAGGGACGCGAACGCCATTCTGGTTCATCATGGCATGTTCTGGGACTCTGATCCTAAAGTCGTCCGGGGGAGCTTGAAACAACGGCTCAAAATCCTTCTCGATAACGACATATCGCTGATCGGATATCACCTTGCGCTCGACCGGCACCCGGAGGTGG
>DRJW01000189.1 GCA_011052055.1 Nitrospirota bacterium | reverse complement strand
TAATTAATATAGCCCTCCAACGACTCATCCTGGATTTTTCGGTCTTTCCAACCGGTATTTGGAACTCGCCAAGCCCGGCGATCATTGCTAAATATTGAGCGCGCGCCTGGTCAGCAAGCATTGTTCGGGAGATATGTCAGACGGCGCAGGCTATACAGGGTGGGCGCGGGCGCGTATGAAGATCAGAATGACCAACCTTGCATATAACATGAAGCGGAGAGCCTTGCTGACCGGTCGGGAAAATGTATTTTGCCCGAATATGATAATAATCCTGCCAACCGGTTTGCGTGTCAGGCTCCCGATTCGCCCGAAAGCTCTGAGGCCAAATCCTTCACAAGTTTTTTCAGCTTCATTTTGTTTTTATCATCGATTTCGGTGAATTGAAAAGCGAGCATTATGAACTGGCGCGATTGGATATTGTCACGGTCACGCTCTATCCGGGCAAGCTCGCCTTTTAATTGAATTTTACCGAAATCGACATTGAGAATGATTTCGGCTTCGTCGTAAATATAAATTGATTCGCTATCTTTAAAAAACTGGGCTTTCACCAGGCATCCGCCTTCGGAAACATCTTCGAGATGGAGGTCGTTTTTCCTGATTTTTCCAAAAACCAGGCTCGCCATAATGGCCTTTGTTAATTTGAAGCGCTCTAGAAGCCTTCTTTCGCTGGAGATAAAAATCTTGCGCATTTTCTGCATCAAGACGGCGGCGGTGAAAGGTTTTACAAGATAATCAGAGACTCCCGCCTGCGCGGCGGTGACAAAAGCGCCCTTGTCGTTTCTGCTGGTCATCATGATAAAAGGCATCTCACTGGTTTTATGATCGGATCTTATTTTTAAAAGAAACTCATCCCCTTTCATGCCCGGCATTTCCCAATCGCTTATAATCCAGTCGGCCTCGCCCCCCGACTGGATATAGTTATAGGCGTCGTCCGCGCAGGTAAAATGCGCGATATCCCTGCAATTAAATTGTTGCCGAAGGATTTTCTCCACGAATAGGCGAACCGACATGGTGTCATCGACGATCAGTATAGTCGAATGCCTTAACATCTTTATTAATCAACCACCCCGGCAAAATTAACACGAGTAGATTCTAAGCGCATACGCTTAAGTATACAATAGTTCAACACACGGTTACTGTTTCACAAGATTTTTTTAACGCGCGGCGCCGCCTTTTGCTACCATGAATTTTATGGCATTGAAAAGTCTCGAAATAAATCCCAGCGTCCTTATCGTCAAGCCATCGGCTCTTGGCGATATCGTCCATACTTTCCCGATAGTCCGGGCGATAAAACGCTCCATCGAAAACGTGTCTATCGACTGGGTTGTCGCTGGCGGCTATTCGGATCTGGTGCGCATGTCGCCCCATGTCAGCGAAATTTTTCCTTTTAAAAGAAAAGAGTGGGGCAGGTTGTGGAAAAGATCTACTGTAAAAGAGGTTTTCGGCTTCATTAAGGATATCCGCCAGCGCGAATACGGCGCCGTCCTCGATTTGCAGGGCCTGCTCCGCTCCGGGCTCATCACATTTCTAGCTCGCTCCGATCTGAAGATCGGTTTTAAAAACGCAAGAGAAGGGGCTACTGTTTTTTACAACAGAAAAATCCGCGCGCCCGATCATGGCGTCCACGCTATCGACCGTTATTTTTCCGCCCTCAGCGGGCTCGATATCGGCCTGTCCGGGCCTGTCGGCTATGATCTCGATATACCAGCCAAAGAGAGCCTCTGGGCCGATTTGAACACCCCTGGCGAGCCTTTTGCGGTCATAAACCCCAACTCAAGATGGGAGACCAAACGCTGGCCTGCGGAAATGTTTGGCCGGCTGGCGGTCGAGCTTTACAAAAATGAAGGGTTGAGATGCGTTATTGTCGGCGGACCTGATGATATTGAAAGAGGAAAAGCCGTAGCTCAATCGGCTGGAGAGAGCGCTATCGATCTTACGGGACAAGGTAGCGTTGTCCATCTTGCCGCACTACTTAAAAAAGCGTCGGCGCTGTTTTCCAACGACTCAGGCCCTTTGCATCTGGCGGTCGCCCTCGGAACCGCCTCGGTTTCAATATTCGGCCCGACCGACCCGTCGATGACAGGGCCATACGGCCCGGGCCATGCGGTCGTCCGGCGAAACCTCGACTGCTCCCCTTGCTTTAAAAGGCGCTGTCCATATAATCATGAATGTATGAGCCAAATCGGAGTGGAGGAATTAATCGAGGCGTGGCGAGGCCTGAAACCTGAGGTGGACTAGTTTGGACGAAGCTTTATTCAGAGTGTTTAACAATGCGCTGTCCGGGCCTTACATAGGCTGGCTGATGGTTAAGATAACCACACCGGAAACATGGATAGCGCCGGGGATATTAATGTGCGTTGCGTTGGTTGCGGTTGACCGCAAAAGAGGCCTTGTGGCGATTGTCCTGGCCGCTATCGTGGTGAGCCTGGGAGATTCTGTAACCACTCATGGATTAAAGCCGCTTTTTGGACGGATTCGCCCCTGTAACGCGCTTGAAGGGGTCAGGTTGCTTGTGGGATGCACCGACTCTTTATCTTTCCCGTCGAACCATGCCGTTAACTCACTGGCCATCGCCGGGTCTATCGGAGGCCTGTTCAGGCCGATGCTTTTCGCGCTGGCTCCTATCGGCCTTATTGTCTGCCTCTCCCGGATAGCGGTGGGCGTCCATTATCCGCTTGATGTGGCAGTCGGAGGATTGTTCGGGTTCGGGCTGGGCTGGGGCGCTTCTTTATTAGTAAAAAACTGGACGGCCAAACCGCAGGAGGGAATCGATGAGCGGTAACAGGGCGGTATTTTTGGACAGGGACGGGTGCGTCAACGTTGAAGACGACCATATCCGCGCCATAGAGCAGTTCCGCCTTTATCCCGATACGCTTGAGTCGATCAGGAAACTGAGCCATGCCGGTTTTTTAATCGTAATCATCACCAACCAGTCTGGCGTAGCGCGTGGGTTGATGACCGAGGAGTTTGTCAAAAAAGTTCACAAGCTTATGCTCAAATGGTTCGACGGGGCGGGTGTCAAGGTAAACGCTGTCGAGTATTGCCCGCATCATCCAGATGGGACGGGGGAAAAATACTCGATAAAATGTGATTGCCGGAAACCGGAGCCTGGAATGTTAAACAGGGCCGCCGCCAGACTCGATATCGACTTTTCCCGATCATATGTTGTGGGCGATAAATTAAGCGATATTGAGCTTGGGCCGGTAACCGGAGCCAAAGCGATAATGGTGAGAACAGGGTTTGGGGAGCGAGAAGCGGTCAAAATCGCCAACGGCGATCATCCCGCGCCAGATTTTATCGCAGACGGGATAAAAGACGCGATCGACTGGATACTTTCCGACGCCCGATTGCCGGGCCAATCGTAATAATGTAATATGAACCGTGATGGTCGTTTGGAATGACGAGAGGCAGGAGATGGACAGGGAAAATTCAGCAGGCAGGGAAAATGTAAGGGTCGAGGTTTTTTTCCCCATACGGTGGCGGAAACCTGAAAACGTCGGCGCTCTTAAGAAAAGTATCATAAACCACCGCACATGCGACCGCTTCTCCGCGCCGCCAACCGCTTTCGCCGATCTTCCGGTCGACTTGACCGACCTTGCCGAGTTCCAGGAGACATCGCCCCATATTTACCGGATGTGGATGGCCCTGGAGCGGAAAATCGACCATATCATCTGGTTGATGAACAAAAACGTTTTTGACGATGAGGAGATGGATGACGGCGTATGTCTCGACCTGTCGGTTGGGGGGGCGAGCATCCAAATATCGCAGGAGCTTTTAGTGGGAGAAGAAATACATCTTCGGATGAGCCCTCCCATGTTTCCTGTCTTCCTGGTTGAAGCTGTGGGAAAAACGCTTTCTTCTAAGCAAGACGTGGAAAAAGAGGGCAAATGGATCGCCAACCTGGAATTTACAGCGATCAACACAAGCGATAGCGAAGACCTGATCTCCTTTATTTTTAAACGTCAAAGGGAGATCCTGCGGGACGGCTCCACTGATGTTTAACCCTGGTTGTTCTCCAACAGGCTAATTTCCCAGGCCCAATTTCTTTTTCATCACGCCTGGCTTGCTCGCGGTTTCATGCCGGATTTTCTTATAAATTACCACTTTAGGCTTTTGTTCATCCGCAAGATACCTGGCTTTTTAAAAAGAAGGTATAAACATTGCTTAATTTTGATAGTGGAGCGCCATGTAGAAACGTCAAATTGTTGACGATAAGTATTTTATTATTGGAGATAAGCGGAGAGCGCAACGTTGAAAATATTAAGTTTTAACTGGCATGAGCCGTATATTTCTCTTATGGCCAAAACAGGGCATTCGTTCGATATCGCCGAGCCGGAGCGTGGCCGGATGGGCGCGCGCCGTTGGGATACTCG
>DRJW01000188.1 GCA_011052055.1 Nitrospirota bacterium | reverse complement strand
CGTTGTAAAATCCACCCGGCCTCTTTCGCCGGTAATCCAGGGAGAGTCGTCGGCATATATAAAATAGAGCCTTCATCAAGCTCCGGCATGAACGTTTTTCCAAAACTCATCATGATGGGGAGAGTGGCCATCAAGATAAATATATTCAGCGCGAGAAATAAATATTTGAATTTCAGAACTGTCCCCAATGATCGCTCGTACCACTTGAGCGCGAAGCCGTTGGCTTTGGCTATCGGCGCAGGGCGCTTGCCGCCGAATATGGCCAGAATTAAAGCCGGAAGAAAAACAAATGTAAGCAGGGTAGACACGAACATTGCGAATGTTTTGCTGTAGGCGAGCGGATCGAACAATTTTCCTTCCCTGGCCCCAAGAAAAAACACCGGCAGGAAGGATACAATAATGATTAAAAGAGAGAAAAACAGGGGTCTTGCCATATTTATTATCGACTCTACAATAATGCGCCTTCGCTCCGCTTCACTGACGGGCCTCTTCGCCGCAAGCTCCGACGCGCAGTTTTCCACCATTACAATTGTCGCGTCCGCCATTTCCCCCATAGCCAGAAACAGGCCTGCGATGGAGAAAAGATTGAGCGTCTGATGAAAAAGGTAAAGAGGCAAAAAGCTGAACAACACGCTAAACAAAAGCACAAGCGCGGGCGCAACAACCGTCCTGCCGGTCTTTAGAAAAAGAGCCATCACAAGTATCACTACGGCAAGCTCATAAGCCAGGGTTTTGAAAAACGTGGATATTGCGCCGTTTATCAGGGGAGAGCGGTCGTACACGGTTACTATGGAGATGCCCTCAGGAAGCGTTTTTTCGATCGCTTTGAGCTTTTCTTTAACTCGTTTTATGACCGTTAATACATTTTTATCCTGCTCGATTATTACTATTCCACCTACAACTTCCCCGATCCCGTTAAAGTCGGCAATCCCTCTTCGCAAATCATAACCGACCTGGATATACCCGATATCCTTGATCCGCACCGGGGAGCCATCCCTGGAATATCCGATCACAGCCGATTCTATCTGGTCGATATTCTCAGCTTTGGCGATTCCTCGAATCTGATAATCCCGGTTGTTCACCTCCAGCAATCTGCCGCCCACCTCGTCAAAAATCGATTTTAGCGCCAAGACCAGCTCTTTAAGAGAGACGCCAGTCTCCGCCAGAAGTGGAGGATATATTTTGAGCTGATACTGTTTTTCAAGCCCGCCGACTGTCGCCACCTCCGCCACTCCTTCAACCGATTCCAGCGCGGTTTTGACGCGCTCTTGCTGGATACGGCGTATTTCCCGAAGGTCGTGGCTGTTGTCGCTATCGACAAGAACATACTGGTATGCCCACCCCATGGCGCTTGCCTGCGGGCCGATTTCTATCTGCGCGTCCGGCGGAAGCTTCGGCCTGATCGAATTGAGACGATCATTCACACCATCTTTGACCATGCCTTTGTCGGCGTCATTTTCCATTATCACATAGACGAAAGAGTATCCGAGGTATGACATGCCGCGTACTGTCCTCACCCCTTTCATCCCGGATAGTGAGCGAATTAATGGACGGGTGATTTTGGTCTCAAGTAGCGAAGAGCTCCTGGACCATTTCGAATAGATTATTATCTGCGGATCGGAAATGTCGGGGATCGCGTCAAGCGGGGATTTTGTTATCGCGTACACGCTAAGCGACATCACCAACGCCATCAGGACGCCGACAACTTTGCGATACCGTATAGAGCCGTTAATGATGGTGGGGAGCAAACAACACTCCTTTCCGCTCACTTGAGCCTGGCTCTTTTGAGCGTTTCTCTTTCGAACGCAGTTTATACTCGGCGTCTATGAAAAAACTTCCAAACGTTACTACTTGCTCACCAGCTTTCAACCCATCAAGAATTTGAGTGTAAAGCTCGCCCCGGTGGCCGACGGTGATATCCCGTGGAGCGTACCGGTTGTTTTTCTCTGATACATAAACAATTTTTCGGCCCGCCTCCTCTATGATGGCCTCGTTGGGGATCGCCAGGCTCCTGCCAAAATCGACAATGATTTCCATGACGTAATACTTCACATTTGCGTACCATTTGTCTTCAACATCCGTCTCCACCACCACACTGCCTTTATCGGCGATAACCCTGACAACCCTGCCTTGCAACAGCGGATCCCTCCCGACAAGCGGGAATATGCGCGTCTTCTGCCCAATCCTTACAAGCTCCGCGTCTTTTCCATATACACGCCCGTTCACACGCTTTGTCG
>DRJW01000187.1 GCA_011052055.1 Nitrospirota bacterium | reverse complement strand
TCGGTTTTGTCGTCGCGCGGTTTCTATCGAAAAAATATGAGGTTCACGCAACCGTTCATAATTATTGTCCCAAAGGACTCGCCGCCGAGCGCCTCGATATAACAGATCACAGAGCGGTCGAAACCATGATAGACAGGGTAAAACCGGACGCGGTGGTCAACCTTTCAGCCCTTGCAGACGCCAACGTATGCGAGAAAAAACCGGACAAAGCCAGGCTTATTAATGTTGACGGCGCCCAGAATATCGCGCAGGCATGCAAGAAGATGGGAGATGTCTATCTTGTTCACTATTCCACCGATCTTGTCTTTGACGGAGCCTGTGGGGCATACAGCGAAGAGGACGCTGTTAATCCTGTAAACGTCTACGGCGCCACGAAGGCCGAATCGGAAAGCGTGGTGATATCGAGCCACAAAAACTCGGCTATCCTCAGAACCGCCATCGTTTATGGAAGGGGCTCCGGCAAGCGGCCCAACTTTTTCGAGTTTTTAATCGCTCAGGCGAAAAACGGAAATGGGGCGAAAATTTTCACGGACGAGTATCGGTCGTTTCTTTATGTGGACGACTCGGCCAGCGCTGTGGCTGAATTGATAAGCTCTGGTCTTACCGGGGTTTTTCACGCAGGAGGGGACGAGCGGCTCTGCCGCTACGAATTTGTTATGAAAATGCTCTCCTATTTTGGTTTGCCTGGCGCCAATTTTGAGCCGATCCGGATCGGCGACCTGGCCGAACAGGCTCCCCGTCCGCCTGACTGCTCTTTAAACAGCGCAAAACTGAAGGCTAAAACCGGCTGGCGGCCATCATCGCTTGAGCAGGGAATGGAGCGGTTTAAACAATCGCCGGGTCTCTAATATGGCGTAAAACCGCCTCATTTATACTGGTGGCTCACAAATCTTGCTTTGCCTGGCTATCCTGCATGCTTATAATACCGAACGTCCGGTAATAACCGGCCATAAATTCGGAGAATAGTTTTAAACGAATGAAAATTAGCAAATACCTGTCCAAAGATATGATCCTGATCGGGATCAAGACCGAAAATAAATCCAGCCTTTGCAAATTAATCGTAGACCACCTTATTTCCAAAAAGATAATAGCCGAAGAGAGGCGGAAGATTCTGATCGACAAGATCATGGAGCGTGAATCTATGTCTTCGACCGGGATCGGCGGCGGCGTTGCGATCCCTCACGCTTCAGGCGAGGATATCGACGACATAATCATAGTCGTCGCCCAGATTCCTGATGGTGTGGATTTCGACGCCATCGACGATAAGCCGGTCGATCTGGTGTTCATGATTATCGGCTCCGAGCGCGTTCCCCGGATCCATCTTCAGCTCCTGGCCACTATTGTTCGCGTCTGCAAGAATGTGAAGATGGTTAAAGCCCTCAGAAAGGCCGCCGCCGCCGACGAGATGTATGAGTTGATCGCAGGTTTCGACAGAGAGTGACAAGCCTATGGCTTATGAGCTTTTCGTATGTATCATCAACCGTCCCGAAGCGGTTGAGGATGTTATAGCCGCGTTTGTCGAAATCGGCGTCACCGGATGCACCATCATAGACTCCAAAGGTATGGGAAAAATAATCACCCAGGACATCCCTATATTCTCTGGATTCAAAAACATGTTTTCGGGTACCCGCGAGTCGAACGTGACCATTTTTTCGGTGATGGACTCCGGCCTTGTGGACGAAGCCATCAAAATTATCGAGGAAATCTATGTCTCTTTCTCTGAGCCAGATTCTGGCATAGTCTTTACCTTGCCGGTGAACAGGGTAAAAGGGCTCCTCAGCAACCCATAAACGTCCTCCTCTTTTCGTCTGAAGCGCTGGAAATATGAAGCTTGTCTGGATCGTTATACTCGTAATCGTGGCCGGATACGCAGGCTCCTATTTTGTTTTCTCAAAGAATCGCCTGCCCGCCGCCATACGGGATATTTTTCTTACTGGATGGGAATTTTTCCTCGTCGGCGCCGCCGTAGGCCCTGGCGGATTTAACCTGATCGAATCGGGACAGCTTGAGCAGTTAAATCCCTTTATCGCGCTGGGG
>DRJW01000186.1 GCA_011052055.1 Nitrospirota bacterium | reverse complement strand
GGGCCTGTCGCTTGTTTTTATATCACCCTCTGACGCCGCGCCTATCACCGCAAGGGCCATCGTGGTGGAGGGAACGGTCACACTATTTCCGGCGAACAAAGAGGTGGGGCGCCGTGTTACGGTAGACGCAAGCTTCGCCGAGGGGGACAGGGTGGTAACCGGCGATAATTCCGCGCTGGAGATCGAGTTCGGGACAGGCGACCGCGTCCGGGTGGATGAATCTTCAGAAATGACAATTCAATCTCTTCACCGCGATGACGCAGGCTCTACTTTCTCAATTTTTAACCTCGCTCTGGGCAGAGTCCGCTCTTTCGTCACGAAACTTGCCAGCGGCGATTCGAAGTTTGAATATCATACAAAAACCGCTATCGCAGGTGTCGCCGGGACAGATTTTGTCGTCGAAGTTCCGGACGATACCAGCACAGTTGTCTTTGTTCTGCCAAAAGACGCTGACCTTGGCAAAGAGGGCTCCGGCGTTTGCCAGGACAAGACCCTGTGGGACAAAGGGGCTGTGTATGCCGAAGGTTTTGACTCCGCCGGGACCTCCGTAGATGTGTTGAGTTGTTTTATGACCACCATCCTTTCCGGTATGGCGCCAAGCAGGCCCGTAATAATCCCGGACAGCATAATTTTCGGAGCGATTAACAATTTGCCTTTCAGCGAGGCGGAATCGGCCAGGTCATCCGGTGAGGGACAGGCGATGATGGAGAATATCCGCCGGAGAGTGTCAATTCCTCTGGTATCAAGCAAAACGATGGACAACTCCCTGCAAAGACTCGACAGGCAGTACGATCAGGGACAGGGTACGTCCACAAGCGGTGGCGGAAGTGGTGGCGGCGGGTCGCCTTTGAGTCCTGTCGTTACTGGCTCCATAACCATCAATATAGGCCAATAACCGGTGCGTTACCATATACGTGTTCTGCTGATCGCAGGTTTTGTGTCGGCGCTGGTTTTTCCATCCTATGAGGCGTACGCTATTACCGATAAACCGTGGTTGATGGCTCTCTACTCTAATTACGGCAGGTTCGACGCAAACAAGGCCAATTCGGATGGCGCCCAGTCGATCGGGTATTTCCAGCTTGTATATGACAAAAGCAAATGGGGCGCCGGGATAACCTCGTCGTATAACAGCGTCTCCTATCAAGCCGGCCGGGCAACGGATAGCTACGATCTTTCAGGGTTGACCGATACGGCTTTGACTACTTTTTACAATAAAAGAATTAAAAAAGCCAACTTCCGGTTTGGTCTCGACATAGGCCTGCCCACCGGAAAAAACGCGGTTACCATTCAAAACCTTTCGAGGGTCATAGTGGATGACGTAAGAGAAGATTTGCTCCTTTTAAACACATACGGAGCCGGTTTCAACGTGGCCCCTAATTTCGCCGCGACGTATAACAGAGGATCGGTCACCTGGGGGCTTGGCGGGCGCTATCTTTTCGCCGGGGAGTATGACCCTACCACTGATTTCGCGGGGGATAATTTCGATCCTGGCGACAGCCTCAGCGTCGTCGCAAGCGCTCTAACCAGTATCAGCGATTCAGACTCACTTTTTTTGACGCTGATATACACAACCTACGGAAAAGATAAACAGGGCGGGCGCGACGTGTTCCGAAACGGCGACATCTACACATTCGAAGCCCGTTATGTGAAAAGATTTGTTGAAGACCTGACATCGACATTGGCGTTTGTGTTTAGAAAACAGGATAAAAACGAGCGGTTAGGGGAAGGGATAGCCTTGAAAAGCGAGACAGGAAATTCTAACGCCAATGTAATGGAGTTTCTTTTCGAAAATATCTATCGTTACAGCAGGCGCTTCTCGGTCACGGCGGTGACCGGGTATAAGACCGTCGGCTCAAACGACTACGGGGAAGGGGACTCGTTCCAGGACGCCGGAAGGGACAAAATCTACATCGAGCCGGGCGCCATCTGGAAATTCAGCGAATCGGCCTACTCCACATTCAAGCTAAGATATTCTAAGCTCAACGATAAAAAGGACGCTTTCTCACCAGAAGACACAACGTATAATGTGTTTAACCTTGATATTGGGGTGGTACTAAGCTTCTAGATAGAAAACCGCTCAGTTTGACAGGTTCCCTAAAGCGTAAATTTGTTGACTTGAGCGCTGATGTGCTAGGATAATCGTAAAGCGAAGCTGTTTGTAACAACCGTATCGGCCTTGCGATCAGGCCGGTCGTTCCAGCCATATGCGGAGACCGAAGCCGTCACGCTACTGGCTCCGACAAGTTAAAGGAGTAGGCTCATGTTTAAGAGGTTCACAGAACGAGCCCGCAAAGTTATTATTCTCGCCCGTGAAGAGGCTGAAAAAAGCCAGCACGAGTATCTCGGAACCGAGCATCTTCTGCTTGGAGCGCTTAAAGACTCCGGAGGTGTGGCCATAGCGGTTCTGCAAAGGCTTGGGATAGATTTAAAACAGATAAGGCTCGAAGTGGAGCGAAGCCTGCCGGCCAGCTCCAATACGCTGATAATCGGAGATATTCCGTTTACCAACCGCGCAAAAAAAGTGCTTGAGTATTCGGTGGAGGAGGCCCGCTCTATGGGGCATAGCTATATCGGCACCGAGCATCTTCTGCTCGGCCTTGTGCGTGAAAAAGACGGCGTGGCCGCAAAGGTTCTAAACAGCTTGGGCATTACATACGCCGACGTGCGCGAGCAGACCATAAACCTTCTGCGCGAGCCGTCAGCCAGCCAGGAGAAACAGCAGACAAAAACACCCGCGCTTGACGAGTTTGGCAGGGACCTTACCGAGCTTGCGCTAAAAGAAAAACTTGATCCTGTCATCGGCAGGGAAAAAGAGATTGAGCGGGTCATACAGATTCTCGCCCGAAGGACAAAAAACAACCCGGTGCTCATAGGAGAGCCTGGCGTGGGAAAAACAGCCATAGTCGAAGGCATGGCGCAACGCATACTCCACCGGGAAGTTCCGCAGTTGCTGTACGACAGAAGGGTAATAAGCCTGGATCTGGGCTCCGTGATAGCTGGCACCAAGTATCGGGGGCAATTCGAGCAGAGGATAAAAGCGATAATGAAGGAAATTACGCAGGCCGGCAACGTAATCCTTTTTATCGATGAGATTCACACGCTTGTTGGCGCAGGCGCGGCGGAAGGCTCGGTAGACGCGTCTAATATGCTAAAACCAGCGCTTTCGAGAGGCGAGATACAGTGCATAGGCGCAACCACCCTGGATGAGTATCGCAAATATATAGAGAAAAACGGCGCGCTGGAGAGAAGGTTTCAGCCCATAATCGTCCAGCCTCCCGACATCAAGGAGACCATCCAGATTATCACCGGACTGCGCCCGGAGTACGAGGCGCACCACAAAGCCAAGATTACCGACGAGGCGATATTGGCGGCGGTCAAGCTGTCAGACAGGTACATTCCAGACAGGTTCCAGCCCGACAAGGCGATAGACGTGATAGACGAGGCCGGGTCGAGGGTGCATTTAAGCAAGGCGACGTTTCCGCCTGAAATCCGCGATCTCCAGTTGAGGATAGACAAGTTGAACCATGAGAAAAAAGAGCGGATAGAAAAGCAGGAGTTCGAGCTTGCGGTAAAGCTAAGAGACGATGAGGAAGAGCTCCGGAAACAGCTTGACGGCCTGCGCGAGCAGTGGGAGCTGGATCAGGATTCGAAGCGGCCCACGGTGGACGAAGAGGATATCGCTTATGTTGTGTCGTCAATCACCGGCATTCCTTTAAGCAGGATCGATCAGCAAGAGTCGCAGAAACTTCAAGTGATGGCGGATGAGCTGAGGAAAAAGATTGTCGGACAGGACGAATCCATCGACGCTGTTTGCACGGCTATCAGAAGGTCGAGAATGGGATTAAAAGAGATCACCCGGCCTATGGGCGCGTTCTTGTTTTTGGGCCCCACAGGGGTTGGTAAAACAGAGCTTGCCCATGTGCTGGCCGAGAATCTGTTCGGAGACCGGTCGTCGCTTATTCGGCTGGATATGTCCGAGTATATGGAAAAGTTCGCGGCCTCAAAACTGGTGGGCGCTCCTCCAGGTTATGTAGGGTACGAAGAAGGAGGCCAGCTAACGGAGCGTGTTCGCAGGCGTCCTTATGCGGTGGTTCTGCTTGATGAAATCGAAAAGGCGCATTCCGACATCTACCATATGCTTCTTCAGATAATGGATGAAGGCAAGCTGACCGACAGCTATGGCAGGGCGGTCAGTTTTAAGAACGTTATTCTTATTATGACATCGAACCTGTCTGCGAGGATTATAGAGAAAGGCTCGACAATAGGCTTTCAGCCGATCGATGATGAGCATTCTCATAAAAGGATGAAAGACGGTATCAAGACCGAGCTCAAACGCACTTTTAACCCGGAGTTTCTAAACAGGATCGATGAGATTGTCACGTTCAGGAAACTGGATAAAAAAGTGATCGAAAAGATATTTAACATTCAGCTAGGTGAGCTTGGCCTACGGCTCAAGGAAGAAGGGCTTACTCTGGAGATGGACGAGCAAGCCCGGCAGTTCATAATAGATGAAGGTTACGACCCGCAGTATGGCGCAAGGCATCTCAAGAGGACGTTACAGCGGCTCATCGAGAATCCGATTTCCGAGGAAATGCTTTTCGGCCGGTTCAAACGCGGCTCACACGTGGCAGGCACATTTGAAAACGGCAAACTTGTTTTTAGCGAAAAGGACACTGTTGTCGAGGGTGTCTGAAGAAATAAACGATCAGTAGCCGGCCGCGTCAACCTGATGAAGCGCGTATGGCCTGGAGCCGGATTCTATATAAGCCTGTTATTATTCGCGCTCGCCTCCTCATCGGCGTCAGCGATAGATTTTTCAAAGCCGGTAAACAAAATCCTTATCGAAGGCGCCTCCCGCGCGGACAAAAACACCGTTCGGTTTTATATTCATAGCAAAACCGGAAAGCCATACAACGCCAAAACAACCCAGGAGGACATTCGGCGGGTCTACAAGCTAGGTTTTTTCGACGATATACGTCTGGATGTCAGGGAAGATCCCGACGGGTTGACTCTCACTTTTATTTTCACGGAAAAACCGTTCGTAAGGGAAAAAATCCTGACCGGAGCCAAAGAGGTGGATGAATCCACTATTCAGGAAAAACTTAAAACCAAAAAAGGAACCTATTTCAGACAAGATTTTATCCCCTGGGATGAAGCGAAAATAAAACAGATATACCGGAATAAAGGATATTACTTTACCGAAGTCAGAACCGTCGTGCACAAGCTGGATAACAACCAGGTGGACGTGGAGTACATTGTTGATGAAGGAAAAAAAATAATAATCGGAAAAGTCATTTTCAGAGGCAATGAGGCGTTTTCCAACAAGACACTGCAAGGGCAAATAGAAACGAAAGCGGCGAAATGGACTAGCGTTATCAGCGGAGGGGGCGGGCTGAAAAAAGACGCGCTTAAAGCCGACGTCCTGCGGCTGGAGTCTTTTTACCACGATAATGGATATATAAAAGTCAAAGTGAAAGACCCGGTGGTGGAGATAGACAAAGAAAAGCGGAAAATATATATCAGATTCTCCATTACTGAAAATAGCCAGTACCACGTCGGCGATATAAGTATTCAGGGAGACGAGGTATATTCTAAAGAGGAGCTGTTAGAGAGTATAACGCTTAAAAAAGGCGATGTATTCAACAGAAGCGTTTTTAGGAAAAACATATTCAATATCACAGACCTTTATTCGCAAAAGGGCTATGCTTTTGCGAATGTAAAACCACGAATTATTCCCAACGACGCCGCCAGGACGGTCAGCGTAAATGTGACTCCCATGAAAGGCCGAAAAGTGTATATCGGCAAAATCATTATAACCGGGAATAACAGGACGCGGGATCGGGTCATCCGGCGGCAATTTCTTTTGCAGGAAGGAGAGCTTTTCGACAGCGAGAAACTAAGGATCTCCAGGCAGAGAATAAATTCCCTCGCGTATTTTGAAAGCGTGGAAATAGAGCAGAAAAGCAGGCAGGAGGAAGACCTTATAGATATCGAATTAAAAGTTATCGAGCGTCAGACAGGCCAGTTCTCGTTTTCCGTAGGTTACAGTTCTGTCGAGACCATTGTTCTCCAGGGCCAGCTTAGATGGACAAACCTTATGGGGCGTGGGCAGAATCTGTCTCTTACCGTCAATACGTCTAGCCGCAGAAACGACTATTCAGTAAGTTTTACGGAGCCTGCCCTGTTCGACAGAAGGCTGTCAGGCGGAATAGATGTATTTAACAGGGAATTCCAGTACGACGCTTTCAGGTCCAGAAGGGGTGGCGGCTCTTTGCGCGTAGGAAGAGGGCTCGGCCAGTATACATGGGGAAGGTTAGGCTACAAATACGAAAACAATAATGTTATTATCCTGAAAAAGGAGAACGCCAGCTTCTTTCTCAGAAGACAGGAGGGTAAACGCACATCCGGTTCGTTTTATCCCTCCGTCACCTATGATGACCGCAACGATCCGTTCAATCCGACTAAAGGCAAAAAGATTTACGGATACGCCCAATTATCCGGATTCGGCGGCAACGAAAAATTTTACAAACTTATAGCGGAATACACACAATACAGGTCTATATTCTTTGATTTTGTGGGAATGTTCCATGCGAAAGCCGCCAGGGCCGACGGATATAGCGGCAGGGATTTGCCTGTGTTCGAAAGTTTTTTCATGGGCGGGCCCAGAAGTGTGCGAGGATTTACATATCGGGATATCGGCCCATTGGATGAAAACGGAGAGGCCATTGGCGGAGAAGCTTTACTGCAGTTTAATCTTGAATTACAATACAGCTTTACGAAGTTTTTCAGAGGATTCCTCTTTTATGATCGAGGAAACGTATATAGTAAAAACGATAAGGGAAACAACACGACGGACAAATTTTACGATCTTGGGGATATGAGGCACAGTTGGGGAGTGGGTATTCACTTCTTCTCCCCCATGGGCCCCATTTCAATCGCATACGGGTTCAAGCTCGATAAGCGCAAGAATGAAACCCCAAGCGAATTTCATTTCACTATAGGAGGAGCTTTTTAGAGGCATGATCGAAAATCAAAAGACACACCGCATCGTTTTAATTATGATCGCCATATCGCTTGCTTTCGCCGCTTTTACGAAGGCGGAGGCGGCAGAGATTAAAATAGGATCCGTGAATATCCAGTCTGTTTTAAACAGCTCCGAAGCTGGTAAATACGCTGTTGATAAATTGAAAGCGTCGATGGAAAAAGAGGCCGGTGTATTAAAGTCCAAGCAGGAGGCCTTCAAGCGGATGGAAAAGGATTTCGAACAACAGCGGATGGTATCGAGGCCGGAGGCGCTGGAGGAGAAAGAGAGGGAGCTTTTGAAGATGAAACGTGACCTGGAAGCCTATAGCCAGGACACGCGACGCATGTTCCAGCGGTCACAGACACGTGTTACAAATAAAATAATGGTGGAAATCAGAAAAATTATCAAAGATTACGCCAAGGAAAATAATTACACCATGATCGTAGAAGACAGCGACACACCCACGCCTTACGGCGGGTTCGTAATATATGTAGACGATGCGTCGGATATTACCCCGGCGATCGTAAAGATTTATAACGATCAGTTTAAAGCGAGCGTTTCTTCAAAAAAGAAAGGGAAATGAAACTTGGCGAAATCGCCGCCGCGCTGGAATGCAGGCTTGAAGGGGGCGGTGACCTCAATATTGTAAAAGTATCGTCTTTCGAGAATGCCGGGCCGGAGGATATCGCTCTTGCTCTGGATCCACCAAAGACGGAATCCGGGCTGAGCTCCGGGGCGGGGGCCTTGATCCTGACCGATAGCGCAAATGCCGACAGGCCGGCTCTTATAGTCAAAAACCCTTTTTTAGCTTTAGCTAAAACCATGAATCTGCTGGAGCCTGAAAATCTCCCACCGGCGGGAATTGACGACACAGCCATAATCGGGAAAGATGTGGCGCTTGGCGAGGGTTGCCACGTTGGGGCTTACGCCACTATCGGCGCCGCCTCAAAAATCGGCGACGGGGCGGTAATAAAAGCAGGAGCCAGAATAGGGGCCGGTTGCCTCATCGGAAAGCAGAGCGTCATTTTCGAGAACGTGGCGCTTTATGACAAGACCGAAATAGGCGACAGAACGCGGATACACGCAAACAGAGTTATAGGCTCAGACGGTTTCGGATACACCAAGCTTGAATCTGGCGAAAGTTTCAAAATTCCTCAACGCGGTATCGCGCGTATAGAGGATGACGTGGAGATAGGGGCGAGCTGTACCGTGGCCCGGGCGGCGCTGGATGTGACTCTGATTAAAAGTGGCGTGAAAATAGACAATCAGGTTCATATCGCCCATAACTGCGTGATCGGAGAAAATACGGTTATAGCAGGATGCACCGGTATAGCCGGATCGGTGACCATCGGAAAAGGAGTTATGATAGGAGGCATGGTGGCCGTATCCGACCACCTGAATATAGCCGACGGAGTTATGATAGCGGGGAAAACCGGCGTCCACACCAACCTGAGCGAACCGGGAGTATACGCCGGCCCTATGGCGATGAAAAATATGGAATACAAGCGTTTTTTGCTTTCCGGCAAAAGGATCGACAAGATAAGTAAAAAATTAAAGGAGCTGGAAAAGCTGATAAAGGAAAGTTAAGGGAACATATATGATAATAGAGCACCATGAGTTAGGCGAATATATCCCTCACCGCCATCCTTTTTTGCTGGTTGATAGAATCATAGAGATAGAGGCGAATAAAAAGGCGGTGGGAATAAAGAATGTCACAGGCTCTGAGTATTTTTTTCCGGGCCATTTTCCGGGGCGTCCTGTAATGCCTGGTGTGTTGATAGTGGAAGCGCTGGCTCAAACAGCCGCGGCGCTGGCCATATACTCCACCCCGGAGAATAAAGGAGCGCTTATCTACTTTGCGGGAATAGACAAGGCGAGGTTTAAAAAACCTGTGGCTCCCGGCGATGTCATACGACTTGAGATAGAAGTAATCAAGACAAAAAGCCGTCTTTGGAAAGTAAATGGCGAGGCCTACGTCAAAGACAGCCTTGTATGCGGAGCCTGCCTTACGGCCATGATCGAATCACGCAAGAGATGAAGAATCGAAATGACGATACATCCTACAGCTCTCGTAGACCCCCAGGCGCGAATAGATAAAAATGTAACAATTGGCCCCTACAGCGTCATCGGCGGTAACGCCATAATCGGCGCGGACTGCGAGATCGGCTCACACGTGTTTCTTGACTGGACTAAATTAAGCCGGGGTTGCGCCATCGGCTCTCATACCGCCATTGGATCCGATCCGCAAATTTACGACTGGAAACAGGTGGAGTCGTGGGTGGAGATAGGGGCTGGAACGATCATAAATGAATTAACGGCCATTCACCGCAGTATGTATGAGGGAAAGGCTACAATAATCGGCGCAGACTGCTACATAATGACCCAGAGCCATATCGGGCATGACTGCAAGCTGGGTGAAGGGGTCACTGTCACAACCCTGGCGGGATTATCAGGCCATATTGAAATCGGGGATAAAGCCGTGATAGGCGGCGCCGCAGGCATACACCAGTTTGTGAGAATAGGCGAAATGGCCATGGTCGGAGGAATGAGCAGGGTGGTGCAGGACGTGGCGCCATATTTCTTGGTAGCGGGTGTTCCAGCTCAGGCCAGAGGGCTTAACGCTTACGCTTTTAAAAAGTATGGCACGCCGCCACAGGAAAGAAAAAATCTTAAAAAGGCTTACAGGCTTCTGGTACGCTCGAAGTTGTCCTTGAGCGGCGCCATGAAAAAGATAGCTGATGACATCCCAATAGAGGGCGCCGTCGCCCGTCTGGTAGATTTTATGCGGGAGGCGAAAGGAGGAGTGACGTTATAGGCGTATCGCCTCCCCCCCCCCTCACACAATCTATTGATTATTAAATAGTTGATATGCTGGTTGTTAATAGTTATCCTGAACAATTCAATATTTAAATTCTCTTTGCTATTTTGCTATAATGATCAGCTCAATTTCTGGAGTATTAGAAATCAAGTGATGAATAAGGAAGTAAAAGCAGGTGTGATAGGAGTCGGCCACATGGGACAGTACCATGTGGGCGCATATTCTGAAATCACAGGCGTTAAGCTTGTGGGGCTAGCAGATATCGACGTGGATAAGGCGTCTTTGACAGCGGAAAAATATAGAACAAAATTTTTCCCCGACTATAGGAAGATGCTCGAAAACATAGATGTGGTTTCCATCGCGGTGCCGACGGCAAAGCATTATGAGATAGCCAAGGTGTGTCTTAAAGCAGGTGTCCATTGCCTTGTGGAGAAGCCGATCTGCGAAAATCTTGAGTCCGCGCAAGAGCTGTTTGAAATCGCCGAAAAAAATGGAGCGACCCTCCATGTCGGCCATGTGGAGCGGTTCAACGGGGCGGTTCAGCAACTTAGTAAAGTGGTGAAAAATCCGATATTGATCGAGTCGCGCCGTTTGAGCCCATTCGATCCCAGGGTCAAGAACGACAGCGTGGTGCTCGACCTGATGATTCATGACATAGACATAATCCTTAACATTGTAAATTCTCCGGTCGCCTCCATGAACGTGTTAGGCTCCTCGGTTTTTACAGACAAAGAAGATGTCGTCAACGTTCAATTGCAGTTTGAAAACGGATGTATGGCCAGCATTATCGCCTCCAGGGCGACTCAGGAAAAGATACGAACGCTTGCCGTGACTCAGGCGGAAGAATATATTGTCCTTGATTACACGAACCAGGACATTCTCGTGCACCGCATGGCCTCATCGCAAAGCGAGCTTACCAGAAAAGAGCTTCGCTATACCCAGGAGTCGTTTATCGAGCGGATTTTCGTCCACAGGGATAACCCGCTAAAGCTTCAGCTAGAGCATCTCATAGGATGCGGGACGAACGGGGATACGAGAAATATTTCTGTCGAGAATGAGCTCAAATCGCTGAAAGTCGCCCTTCAAGTGCTTGAAAAACTCCGATCCTCCAAACCCGTCAAAGCATAATTTAAATAATGGTCGCTCCTCTTGGCCTGATAGCCGGCAAGGGCGAGCTGGCGTCTATTCTTGTCCGCAAGCTCAATGACGACGGGCGGCCGCTGGTTGTAGTCACTTTCGATAAAAGCACAAAAGAGACAATTTCCAAAGAGACGAAGATGGTTCATCGTGTCGGCCTGGGGCAGGCGGATAAAGTGATTAAAATATTTCAAAAATCGGGAGTAGAGGAAGTCGCCTTTGCAGGCAAAGTGGATAAGCGGGCGCTTTTTGAAAACCCGGTTTTCGATCTTCGGGCTTTGTCTTTGCTCAAAAACCTGGACGGGCTAAACGATGACGCGATTATGAAAGCGATTGTGGCCGAGTTCGAAAAGGAGGGCTTTAGAGTCGCAAGCCAAATTGAAATGTTCAAAGACCTTTTTCCAGGGCCGGGACTGCTGTCGAAAAGGGCGCCTGGCAAGAAAGAGAGGGCCGATATAAAGTTCGGCATGAAGATGGCCAAAGGAATCGCCGCCCTCGATATCGGACAGACGGTGATAGTCCGGGATTCGGCTGTCGTGGCGGTTGAGGCGATTGACGGCACAGACGAGACCATCGAAAGAGGAGGGCGGATCGCCAAAAAGGGGGCGGTGGTGCTAAAAGTGAGCAAACCGGAGCAGGATCCAAGGTTTGATGTGCCTGCAGTGGGGCTGAACACGATAGAAACAATGATCCGTGTCAAGGCGGCCACTCTGGCCATTGAAGCTAACAAAACTCTTGTTATCGACATGCCTGCGGTTCTCCAAACCTGTGACCGGGGTAAGATTGCGTTTGTGGCCGTATAATGGAGGGGCGCAACCGGTTTTACACCCGGCTTTGTCTCGCCACTGTCGCCTTTTTCTCCTTGTTCAGGCTTTCTGTTATGGGACGAGTCGGGCTGGGCGACTCGGAAAGCTATTATTGGGCGTGGTCACAGCGTCTTGATTTCAGTTATTACGACCACCCGCCCATGGTGGCGTGGCTTATCCGGATTTTCACCGATCTGGGAGGCGACACAAGTTTCATGGTCAGGCTCCCTTCCGTTCTTTTGTTTATTGTTTTCGGGTGGCTCTTTTACCGCATCTCGATGGATATGTTCGATGACGCCAGGGTCGCCTTTTATTCCATTCTGACATTTAACCTGACACCTGTGTTCGGCATCGCGGCCCTGCAGATGGTGCCGGATATTCCTTCCGCCGTCTGTTATCTGGCGTATGTCCTGATATTGAGCAGGCTTCTTAAGAACCAGGGGCCCGGGTGGCTATGGTATGTCCTGGGTGTCGTGCTTGGCGTTGGGGCGCTCGGAAAATATTTTGCAATCTTGCTTGTCCCTTCCACGCTTATTCTGGTGGCGGCCGTTCCCGAATACCGGTTCTGGTTTAAAAGGCCGGAGCCTTACATTACAGGAGTGGTGGCCCTTCTTATATTTTCACCGGTATTTATATGGAATTATATGAACGACTGGCCGAGTTTCAAATTTCATTTAAGTGACCGGCTCACCGGGGCCGGTTTTAGCGTAAGAAACATGGAGAAACTCGTGGCCGGACAGATTTTGTATATGAACCCTTTATATCTGGCCGGGTTTTTATGGGCGGTCGTAAAAGGGACAGGCAAGGCTCTGGGTGGTGACCGCCGATATGCCGCCCTTGTCTCTTTTTCTCTTCCCACATTGCTCTTTTTTTATATAGTTTGCGCCTGGACCAACGAGTCGGAGCCACACTGGCCGGCTTTCGGGTATTTGACAGCGACCATTATGGTCTGCTCGCTCGGAATCGAAGGCATTGGCCGGCAGGGGACAAAGATCCCCGCCAGGCTAAAGGCGGCATTTTTCACCGCCACCGGATTGGCTGGAATTGTCTTCATTCTTTTTTACGTGCATCTGTTCCACCCTATCCTTCCGATAAAGCCAAAGTACGACATAGTAAATGAGTTATACGGTTGGGATAAAGTCGGAGCTAACGTCGAGCGAATTTTCAACGAACGCCCGATTGGCGAAAGGTCTAACACCTTTTTGCTGGCCAGGCACTGGGCGCTCTGCTCTCAACTCATGTTTTCAACAGGCGGCAGGCTCCCGGTGGCGTGTATAAACAAACATCAGGATCAATTCGATTTCTGGGACGATGAAAAAAAACTTATAGGAGAAGACGCGATTATAATTACCGATCTGAGATTTGACGAGCCACCAGAGACGCTTTACAGATTTGATACGGTCGAAAAGATAATGGAGATCCCTGTAAAACGCGGAGGATCGGTCGTCCGCAAGTTCACAATATGGACTGGTGAAAATTTTGGCGGTAGCAAATAAAGGATATGAAGGCGGGAAGAAAAAAGAGAGTTAACTCCTTGTATATTTTGCCTTTATTTTGTAATCGCCAAGCTTTCGGCGCAATGTGTTGCGGTTTAACCCCAGAATATGAGCCGCCTGGCTCTGGTTGCCTGACGTTTCTTCAAGCGTCATTTTGAGAAGCTGTTTCTCCACAATGCTCAAGATCATACTGTGAAGCGCGCCTCCATTTTCCATATGCCGTGACTTTTTCATATAGCTGTTGATGTTCGATAGCAGAAAATCTTCGCATGATATAGGCTTTGATGAAACTAAACCCCGTCTGGAATCAGACATATGGAAAAATCTAAATCGATAAAGTAAAAAACATGACCACCCCTGCCTCGAATGAAAATATATTAGCAGAAGGTCAGGTTAAGTCAATGGACAAATTTCCACTTTTACAAAATAATTTAAAGAAAAACTGAATCGGGCATTTTATGATTAAAAATAAAATTCAGAAGACGAATTGATGCAATACGGTTTCGGCAGGACAATAACTCTGGCTGTGCCATTGTTGGCCGTAGTTATCGCTTTGGCTACGTCGCTGTCATATAACACGATTGTAAGGCCCGATTTTTGCGTCTCATGTCATTTACTTTCCGATAGTAATAAACCCTTGCATCAAAAAAAGATGGAGATGATGACTTCAGACAAGCCTTTAAGCCTCGCCGGAGTTCATTTCAAAAGTAAAAAATCAAAGCTTGGTTGTCCCGAATGCCACCACGGTACGAATGTATCGGAGAAGATGGAAATTTTCTGGTTTCAGGTGAAAAACACTTTTCTATATTTCGTCGGAAATTACGAAGAGCCAAAGACGTTGACATCGCCTGTATCAGATAAATTCTGCTCCTCATGTCATGGCGGTATGAGAGCAAAGGCGGGTTCAGTGAGTTATCACAGCATGATGAGCCACGACGGCTTAAAAGAAATAGCCTGTGTGAAATGCCACACACTCCACACCCCCCCGGCTACAGGCGGCGGTTTTCTGGACAAGAAAAAAGTCCTTACAGCCTGCGCTCTTTGCCACAAAAATCCGGCGCAGAGCGAGGCATTGCAAAAGTTGCTCGGTTTGCGAAAAAACAAAGCGTATTAGAAGTCCCCACTAATAGAACAGGAGTATTGGCGATTTTTTAGCAAAATCAAAAAATAATCGTTTTTTTTCTTTAAACACCTTGCTTTTTCATCCGGGAAATTCTATCTTCACACATTGGCGCTCCCGGGTGGAGAGCGCTAATTGAGGGTTCAGGTTTTTGGCAGATCAAAATTTATTGATCGGAAGTTATAAGACAGGCTAATAAAATATGCCTAATCAATTGAAAATATGGAGGTTTACGTATGGCAATTAATATTAAACCGCTTCACGACCGGGTGCTGGTAAGGCCGATGGAAGCAAAGGAAACGGTAAAAGGCGGTATTATCATTCCAGACACTGCCAAGGAAAAGCCGCAGGAGGGCAAAATAGCGGCGGTTGGCCCTGGAAAGTTGTTGGATGACGGCTCTTACAGCAAAATGTCCGTCAAAAAGGGTGATACGGTTATCTACTCGAAATACGCAGGCACCGAGATCAAGATTGACGATCACGAATACCTGCTTATGCGCGAGGATGACATATTGGGATTAATTGATTAATCAAAATTTGACGGTAAACATAAAATGAGAGGTATAAATGGCTAAAAATATTATATTTGGTGAAGACGCCAGGCAGAGAATCCTGCGCGGTGTGGATCAGCTTGCAAATACCGTTAAGGTAACGTTGGGCCCTAAAGGCCGTAACGTTATCCTGGACAAGAAATTCGGCTCCCCCACAATAACGAAGGACGGGGTTACGGTCGCCAAAGAGATCGAGCTAAAAGACCCGTGTGAGAACATGGGAGCCCAGCTTGTAAACGAAGTCGCCACCAAGACTTCGGACGTGGCAGGCGACGGAACTACGACAGCCACGGTGCTGGCCCAGTCAATTTACAGGGAAGGGATAAAAAACGTCACAGCCGGCGCCAATCCGATGGAAATAAAGCGCGGCATAGAGCTTGCCATCGAGAAAGTCCTGGAAAAACTCAAAAGGCTTTCCAAGGAGACCAAGGATAAAAAAGAGATCGCCCAGGTCGGGTCTATTTCGGCTAATAACGACCAGACTATCGGCAACCTTATAGCCGAGGCGATGGACAAGGTGGGAAAAGACGGCGTTATCACGGTCGAAGAGGCCCAGTCGATGGAAACCTCCCTTGAGATTGTCGAGGGAATGCAGTTCGACCGGGGCTACCTCTCCCCCTACTTCGTGACCAACGCCGAAAGGATGGAAGCCGATCTTGAAGATGTGTATATACTCCTGCACGAGAAGAAGATATCGAACATGAAAGACCTTGTTCCTCTTCTTGAGAAAATCGCCAAGATGGGCAAGCCTCTTTTGATTATCGCCGAGGATGTCGAAGGCGAGGCTCTGGCCACGCTGGTTGTCAATAAACTTCGCGGCACCCTTAACTGTTGCGCTGTCAAAGCGCCAGGGTTCGGAGACCGTCGCAAAGAGATGCTCAAAGATATCTCCATCCTCACCGGTGGGAACGTCATATCCGAAGAGCTTGGAATCAAGCTTGAAAATATTTCGGTCGATGATCTTGGCCGCGCCAAAAGAATATCCATTGACAAAGAGAACACCACTATTGTCGAAGGCAAAGGCAAAGGCAAGGATATCGAAGGCCGGGTGAAACAGATCAGGGCCCAGATAGAGGAGACCACTTCTGATTACGACAGGGAGAAGCTCCAGGAGCGCCTCGCCAAACTGGTCGGAGGTGTTGCCGTCATAAATGTCGGAGCCGCCACCGAGACCGAGATGAAAGAGAAAAAAGCCCGTGTCGAGGATGCTTTGCACGCCACACGCGCCGCAGTGGAGGAAGGTATCGTGCCAGGAGGCGGTGTGGCGTTAATACGTTGTGTTGACTCGCTCGACAAGGTTAAAGCCG
>DRJW01000185.1 GCA_011052055.1 Nitrospirota bacterium | reverse complement strand
CGCGAAATTCGATATCGGGAGGGGCCTTGCCATTCGGATATTAAAGGACGCTGGATTCACTGTTGAGCAATTCGTAAATAAAAACCGGCGGCGGGATAAGCCGGAACGTTAATAGCCTGGAAGAGGGCGCACACGCAGTACCCCTACCGATTTATGATTACTGCGCTGTGGCTGTTCTATTCACGTCGTCTTTTGTGGTCGAGCTTTTTACCAGCGTGGCGGAGACGTAGAGTCCGTTAAAAGCTTTCACCGGCCTCTGCCATGCAAGATACCCTTCTTTGGAGACTTTCAGGTAATGCACGCCTTCTTTTAACGACACCTGCAGAGGCGTGGCGCCGATGTAGACCCCGTTCACTTCTATATCGGAGTTGGTGGGTGTCGATTCGATAAGCACCGACACTTTTCGGATCATTATCGGCATAGGCGTCATGGTCACCGCTCCTTCTTTAAAGCAGGGCTGGTCATGCCCCATGCCTTCCGGCGCCATGGCCCCTCCTGCTGTCGTGGGGCCGGATACGGGGACTTCTTTTACTTTCTTTATCTCCTTGTCCGCCGGAGCGGGCGGAGCGGGCGGAGCGGGGGCGCCTGCGACTGCGATACCGGTTGCGGCCAGCGCCGCCAGGGAAAATGTAACGGCCATTATACGTATAAGCTTTTTCATTTTCCTCTCCTTTTTTAAAAAGGCGACTCGCCGGTTAACATTTTTTCGAACTCCTTGTTCATTTTCAGGGTGTACGAACTCGACGAGAGGATCAACGGGCTGTCCACATCGATCAGGCGCGCGTTTATTATTATCGATTTCTCGGTGGCGACGTAGGTTCCCGCAAGAATGGCCCTGGCGCTCGACTTGCCCAGCACTTCGCGCGCGTTCCGGGAGAGGATAAGCTCGCCAAGCTCCTGACGGATAAAAATATCTTTTCCTTTCCTGATTTCAGATACGGTGAAGCCTGCCTGATGAAGTTCGTTCAACACTTCTTCGGCCAATACGCGACCGAAAATGGAAGACTTGTTCAAGTTGTTGAGATCGACGAACGTGGTCACGACCACAGGCTGGTTCACAACTTCCGGGTGGCGGAGCTGATCCCTGATATCAGAAACCATATGAGCCGCGCCGAACAGGTCTTTGCCTTTATGGGATGCGCTGTATTGGCCGTTGACGACGCACGAGGCGAGCGCGACCATGGCCAGGGCTGATATAGCGAGGTTTCTAATGATTTTCAGCATTATTCATCAATTCCGGGCCGGTCACTAAAAACCTTCGATGGTTTCTGTGGGCATAACCGTGGTGACCTCGTTTTCAAGCATGGCCGTCACAAACTTGTTTTTTGAGCTGGCGTCCACAATCATCCTGCCGACTCCCACGACCCGCCGGGCGCCCCGGATAACCAGCCTGGAGCTTACGGTGATGTTGTCGCCTGCCTTGTTGTAAGTGCCGACGACAAGGGCGTCAACTTTTTTGTTCATCATAAGCTGGCTCATCTCTCTGGTGAGCCCCAGCTCGCCTATCCTGATATCCACAAACAACTCTGGAGAAAGGCGGACTTCTATCACGTTAAAACCGAGCGATTTAAATTCGGCGATCAACTGCTCCGTCAAGTATCGCCCGAAACTTGTGGCGCGGTAGAAATTGTCCATATCGACGAAAGTGGCGACGGCGATTTCGGGAGAGCCCTCCGCCTTTTCAAACGCTGTCTCGGCGATATCGCCGGCCATGTTTCCCACCTGCGACTCCAGAATCTCCGCAGGAGAGTCGATCTCGGATAAAACACGCTTTCTGACGCGAATCCCCCTGCTACTTTTCAGCCCGGCTGATTCACTCTTTTTTTCAGGAAGAAACATTCCGGCGAGAAAACGGTCTCCTTTAAGGTTCATCATGGCGCTTGTGGCGGCCAGCGTTCTTGCGTCGCTGGCGCTTATCATTCTGACGTTTATGAGCGTCTGGTTCCCGGATTTGGTGTAGACACCCACCACGACAACGTCCGCGTTAAACTCTTGAGCAAGCCAACGGGGATCCCTGGAAAGGGAAAATTCGCCCTGCTTGTCGCGCATCAGGTAAGACCCGGTCTTGCGCGCTTCTATCACCTGGAACCCCTGCAAGTCGAGCTCGGTCATGAGCTGTTCCGTGCAAAGCCTGCCGAAACGTGTGGCCCGGCTCAAATCATCAATCGGCACGATGGTCGTCATCAATACTGTGGTCTCGGACGGTTTCCATTTTTTAAGATCGCGCCTCAGGTTTTTTGCGATATGCCGCATTTTCCACGTGAACCGCTGTGTGTATCTTTCTCTTCGGGGAAGCCATCCCGAATCCGGGGACAGCGCGGGTCTGGACGCGAGCTGAAACTTAAAATCAGGGTCCCCCGCGTATGAAGAGCAACCGGAGACGACCGCCATCGACAATACAAGCGTCAGAGCCGTGATGTTTTTCACTGGTTGTTAATCTCCATCGATATGCGCCACCTTCACAACAGGAATCGTCCTGCTACTCCGGGGAAGCATGCCGCGAATCTGTTTCAGGTTTTTCAGGTTTACCACCATGTGCCCCACTGAAATTACCCGCGATGAATCGACATCTATCAATCTTGCGTTGACCACAACCTCGGCTCCGACAACCATGTATGTTCCAACCAGCGCCGCGTCCACCTGGAATTTTCTCATAAGATCGGCCGATTGTCTGGTGAGGCCAAACTCACCCTCCTGCCTTTTGAACTTGATGCTTTTGCGTTGCCTCAGCTCCCGGATATTAAAGCCCAGGTCATGCATTTCCATGGAAAGACGCTCGGCCACAAACCGTCCGAACGAAGAAGACGAATCAAGGTCGTTAAGATCGACGAATGATGTTACGGCGACGGTTTTTTCCCCAGGATCAAATTGCTCCACCCTCTGCTTAAGCTCAAGCGCGACATCGAGAATCTTCTCCTCAAGCGCCTCCATCTGGCTCATTTTCTTTTCATCGCCCGTTTCAGCGCCTGAAACCATGTCGCCCGAAGCGCAGGCCGACAAGGTAAACAATGCTACAATAGCGATAAATATATGTTTTGTCTTGCTATACACTGACCCGCCACAATTTAAATATAGTTAAATTCGATCAAATATGAGAAAATTTTCTCACGATCTCCCTATACTTTCACCAAAGTACATTTAATTATATAGTAATTTTCGACATTTTGACCTGTAAACTTAAGCGAAAGAGTATAAAAATCAAAACATTTTACGGGCGCAGGTTAACCTGCGTCTTTTCACCATTTGTGTCCTGATCTTCTGGAACACGTATTTATGAATTCAAAAAGTCTTGTAATTATACCCACATATAACGAAATCGAGAACATCGAGCCGCTCATACATAAGGTTCATGGTGTTTTGCCAGAGACATCGATACTGGTGATAGACGACAACTCCCAGGACGGGACTACGGAAATGGTGGAAAAAATCAAGTCGTCCGATTCCAGGGTTGATTTAATCAGACGGCCTGGAAAACTGGGACTGGGGACTGCCTATATCGCCGGTTTCAAGTACGCCATAGAAAAAGGCTATGACTTTATTTTCGAGATGGATGGTGATTTTTCCCACGATCCCGCTTACCTGCCCGCATTTCTTACAGCCGCCAAAGAGGCCGATCTTGTCATCGGCTCCAGATATATCCCTGGCGGCGGTGTGGTTAACTGGTCTTTTTTTAGAAAACTTATCTCCATCGGCGGTAGCATATACTCCCGGCTCATCCTCGCAATGCCTTACAAGGATTTAACCGGCGGTTTTAAATGTTTCCGCAGGGAGGCGCTTATGGCGATTCCACTTGATGATGTTTTTTCAGAAGGTTACTCTTTCCAGATCGAGATGACCTACAGGGTTCATAAAAAAGGAATGCGAATCAGGGAAATCCCCATAATTTTCAAGGAAAGAGTCGGGGGCAAATCGAAGATGTCGAAAAAAATATTTATTGAAGCGATATTCAGGGTATGGCAGATAAAGCTGACATCGCTTTAGAGCTAAAGCCGGGCAAGCCTCTGGCGAGAAAGATTCTGCTTGTCGCAGGAGAAGAGTCTGGCGATATGTATGCCGGCAGAATATGCGCGCATCTTCTCAGAATGGTCGGCGGCCTGAAGATAGAGGGAATCGGGGGGCCGAGGATGCGGGCGGCGGGCGCCCATACCTTTTACGACATATCACAAATGTCTTCGGTGGGCGTTGCGTCGATGCTGGGACGGCTCCGTTTTTTCCTCGGCGTATTAAATGAGTTGAAAACCAAAATCGCCGAGGGCGAATATGACGCGGTGATACTTATCGATTATCCAGACTTTAATATGCGTATCGCCAAAGCGGCCGACAGGGGGGGATTGCCGGTTTTTTATTACGTTTGTCCCCAGTTCTGGGCATGGCGGCGCTACCGGCTACGGGCGGTGAAAAAATATATCGACATGATGCTGGTGGTTTTCCCGTTTGAAGAGGAGTTTTACACAAAACGGAGGATCAATGCGCGTTTCATCGGCCATCCTGTTCTGGACGAGCTTGCGCCGACTCAGGACCGGGAAGGTTTCAGAGAAAACCTGGGCGTCGGCAAAGGCCGGACGTTGCTCGGTCTTTTACCTGGGTCTCGTGTCGGTGAAGTAAGCAGGATGCTACCGCTGATGCTTTCTGCGGTAAAGATAATACGCGCGCATAAAGCGGTCAATCTGGTCATCGGTTGCGCCGATTCCATCGATCCCGGCATCCTCGCCAGGCATATCGAGGAATCGGGCGAAGAGGCGGCTATCGTTGAAAACAGCTCATGGGAAATGATGAACGCATGCGATTACCTTATATGCAAGTCGGGCACATCCACACTTCAAGCTCTTCTCGCCAACACGCCGATGCAGATAGTATACAGGTCGGACAACTTCTCGTATTTACTGGCCAGGAGCCTGACCCATGTAAAATGGGCCGGTCTTCCGAACCTTCTGGCTAAACGTAAGATCGTCCCGGAGCTGATACAGTGGAGCATGACACCGCAAAACATGGCCAGCGCCGCCCTCCACTATTTTAATAACCCGGAGGCCGGTGAGAAGATGCGCTCCGAGCTTGCGCGGATTGGAGAGTCCTTGGGCGAACCTGGCGCTTCTGCGCGAGCCGCTAAGAGCATCATCGGCTACCTCAAAAAATTCCAGAGCTTGTAAAGCGGGATCGATTTAAGGGAACCTAAAGGTTGAGGCGGAGCCGTTTTTCATCCGTCCAGTGATTTTAAAACCGCCCTGGCCTCTCCAAATTCAGGATCTATCGCAAGAGCTTTATTTATCGCCTCTCTGGCTCCAGTTTTGTTTTTCATATCCATATAAGCTTTTGACAGATTAAAATAGAGGGCCTCATCGTCGGGTGATATTTTAATGGCCCGATGGTATTCGTCAACAGCCTCTTTGAACCGGCCTTTCTTACGCAAAGCTATCCCCAGGCGATTATAGATGTGAATCATGCTCGGGTCGGCGTCGAGCACCTTCCTGAAAGTCTGCACAGCGTACTCCTCCAACCCGGAGCTCATATACACCTCGCCGATTTCCTTTTGCAATTCCAGGTTCTTCTCGTCTTCTTTTATTGCGACGTTAAACGCCTGCCGGGCTTTTACTTCGTCACCTGTCGCAAGGTAGGCTTTCCCCATTTCCATCTGGCGTTGAGGGTCGTTGGGAGAAATTTTGGCCGCCTCTTCCATGAATTTAAGCGCTTTTTTGTGGTCTTTTTGTCTCATGTGTAACTCGACAAGCTGGTTTATGGCTTTAACGAACAGAGGATTGGCCTTCCTTGCTTTCAGGTAATATTCACCGGCCACTACAAAATTGAGCTGGGCTTCATACGCCTCTCCTATGGCGACCATCAATCGCGCCGAATCAGGATATTCGTCCAGCGCTTTATGAAAGGCGCCTATTGCGTTTGCGTACTGTTCACCCCGGATCATGGCCTTGCCAAGGTTTATCATGGCGTCGATGGGCGACGGTTTCGATTTTCTTTCAAAGATGCTTTTGATTTTTTTCTTCAGAGTGGCCGCGTCAAACGGTTTTATCACGTATCCATCGACTTCCGCTTCTGCGGCGTGGGCTATCTGGCCCTGGCTGATCTCGGCGGTTACTATCAAAAAAGGTATGGACCTTGTGTCTACATTCTCCCTTGTTTTTTTTAGCAGTTGTATACCGTTCATCCTGGGCATGTTCCAGTCTGAGATGACAAGCCCGACCCCTCCCGATTCTATTTTTTCCAGGCCGTTTTGACCGTCCTGCGCCTCGATAATTCTGCTAAAGCCGATACTGCGCAACATGTTTTTGATGGTTTTGCGCATGTTGGGCATGTCATCTATAACCAGAACTTTGATCTTTGTGTCGAACTCCACACCCTTAACGCCTTATATTTATCAAATATTTGTTAACACAAGTAGCAAACATCCGGCCAATAGTCAATTAATTACAGGGAACCTCTAAAAAGCGCTTTCGTAGCGAAATCGAGCGAAAAGCCATCAGGCGAGACTGCGAGACAAAATAGCCGCAAGCGCAGTAGTAACTACTCTGAGGACGATTTTGACTCGTCAACGAATTTGACTCGGCAACGAAGCATGGCGCCTTTTACAGCCGATTGTAGCAGAAATG
>DRJW01000184.1 GCA_011052055.1 Nitrospirota bacterium | reverse complement strand
GCCCTTGCCATAATCAATTTTTTTAGTTGTTTTTTATTCAGCAGAACCGCTTCTGGCAATACAGCTGGTATCACTATGACGGAAGATAGAAAAAAACAGCGCGTATGCCCGTTGTCACAGGCTCCGATCCGCTTTGGACAAGCAATGGCGCGCCCGGCAGGATTCGAACCTGCGGCCCCCGGAACCGGAATCCGGTACTCCATCCAGCTGAGCTACGGGCGCTTCCCGAAAAATAATATTTTACAGGGAATAAAAAAGCGCCAGCCCAGGCCGACGCGCTAAAAAGACAACACACGATTTCAAGACGAAAAATCAGGCGGATATATCCAGCTTTACTCCTTTACCCTCCTCTTCCACAAATTTGGCGAGGAGCCTGTCCTGTCTGGCCTGGCTCCTGCTACTAAGCCTTTGCAGATTTTCCCGCACCACCTCTTTGCCTGTTTTAATTTCACCACTTGCAAGAGAGTCGATGCGTGAACTGGTACTGGCTCTGACAGCATTGTTGAACGAGAAACTGAACGTAGGCATTCGCTGATACCCTTAAGTTGCGCCACTACCCCAATATCCCGTAAAAACCTTGTTTTGTCAAGTTGTAGCCTTTTCCAATATGAAGTGAGTCTGAAAATCGTGAGAGTCATGCGCCCCGCGTGACTTGTCAAGCATGATGGCTTACGTCACGGGTGGGCGCGTGGACTTGCGCGGCAAATTATTTACAGGCTTCAAAAAGATAACCGCTAACCAGGCCCCTGAAATACACCTATTGACATCTATTCTAACTGACATTAGACTGTTTTGATCGATTTTCTATTTTCGGCGATGCGTAATAATCAAAAAGCGTTTAGAAAAAAACTGTATCTCAAATGACCGAATTTATCTCTCTGATCCTGGCTCAAACCCTGGCGGCCTCCACCGTTTCCGAAATGACAATCGTTGACCAGGTGATGAAGTCGGGTTTAATAGCTAAATCTGTTTTTATCATTCTCTTTTTTTTCTCAGTCATCTCGTGGGCGATCGTTTTTCACAAGCTGAGGCATTATGGCAAAGTCAGTAAAGAGACCGAGAGCTTTAAAGATGTGTTTATGAAAAGAGGCCAGCTTGAAACCGTGTACAACCACGCCAAGAAACTTAAGAACTGTCCGATGGCCAAAGTTTTTCTGGCCGGCTATATCGAGCTTGCCGCTCAGTTTCGAATAACCCAGCAAGAACAGGAGGCAGGAGAGGATAAACTGTTGTTGGAGAAGCTAGACTCTGTAAGCAGGACGCTTGAAAGAGCGACGGCCCAAGAGGTGACAAAACTGGAGCGGTGGCTTATTTTCCTCGGCACAACCGGCTCCGTCACACCTTTTATCGGTCTGTTTGGAACTGTATGGGGCGTGATGAATGCGTTTTCCGGCATAGGGGCGCAAGGCTCGGCCAGCGTGGCCGCAGTCGCTCCTGGAATAGCGGAAGCTTTAGTCGCCACAGCGGCGGGGCTTTTCACCGCCATCCCGGCTGTAATAGCCTACAATTATTTTATATACCGGCTGAAGATCAAAGCGACCGAGATGGATAACTTCTCTCTCGACATGCTTTCGTTAATAGACCGGATTTACATAAAGCGCTCGACATGATAGAAGACATCGGCGGGAGACGATTTCGCCGAAAAGCCTCTACGGTGATGACAGAGATAAACGTTACGCCTTTTGTAGACGTGATGCTGGTTTTGCTGATAATTTTCATGGTCACGACCCCGTTGATGCAAAGTGGCGTAAACATAGATTTGCCAAAACAGGAGACCGGGTTTCTTGATATCCGCGAGGAGAACGTAGTTACGATTCGCAAAGACGGAGCCATATTTTTTAATGAAAAGCGGGTGACGCTAAAAGACCTTTCAAAGAAATTAAAATCCATTTCGGCTTTATCTCCCTCGGCGGAGGTATATCTAAGAGCGGATAAAAAACTTAGCTACGGCTCTGTGATGGGCGTTATGGGGGCCATAAAAAAGGCTGGCGTCAGAAAGCTGGGAATGGTCACCGAAGTTCCGGGCAGTCCTGGAAAAAAGAAGAAAAGAAGATAGTTATGCCGCTATGACCGGAAAAATATCGATCGTGGGCTCCAAACGAGGCGGTAAAGGAGATTGCTTTGTTCGATGAAAGGGACACAGCTACTAGCCCACAGGGAAAAGGATATGAACACGCGCCGGCAGTTTTTCCGGTCGGTAGGGGTTTCATCCGTGGCTCACACGGCCCTGATCCTCGGAATAATTCTTGTTTCGCAATGGAGTTACAAACCGAAAATCATAGCGCCAGGCTACAAAGTGGATCTGGTGACTTTGGACGCCGTAAAACCCCACTCTCTTCTCGACACTCCCAAACCGGCAAAAAAGAAGCCTGCGCTCAAGAAAAAGAAGCGCAAAAAGACGAAGAAGAAAAAAGCGCCAGCCCTGAAAAAGAAAAAGTCCGCCAGAGCGAGGAAAATCGTTCCGAAGAAAAAAATATCGGTCGAGCCAAAGAAAAAAGAGCCGGAGACGTCGCGCAGGGTGAAGGCGAAAAAAGAGAGGCCCTCAGCTCCCAGGAAAACTATCGTAACCGACGGAGCCGCCTTTGCGCATATGTGGTACCTGAAGATCATCGAGCGAAAAGTGAGAGAACACTGGATTACGCATGGAATGGACATCTCCGCGCAACAAGCCAACCCGGTGGTTCGCTTTGCGATCGGAAGAGGCGGGCTTGTCTCCGGCCTTCGCATCGAGCGCTCGTCTGGAAGCGAAACGCTGGATGACAGCGCCGTAAGGGCCGTGATGAGCGCCCAGCCCTTTCCTCCACTGCCCGGCGATTTTCAGGGCGATTCGTTAGGAGTGCATTTTGGATTTAGTTATGAGCAGTATGAATAGATTACGTTTGGCGATTATGTTTACCGCCCTGATGGCGGCCTCTGGCGCAGGCTGGGCGCAGACGGGCAGGGATGTTTATCTTAGCACCCAGAGAGCCGAGTCCAGGCTTGTCGAAGTGGCGGTTCCTGAATTCCCGTTTTCCGGCCGCGACCCGGAAAAACTAGGCTCCAGGGCGTCCAGGATCATCAATTATGATCTCAGGTTTTCCGGATATTTCAAACCGAGCGAAAATTACGATTTCATGCGGCAGGTTTCCAGGGGGGATTTAAAAGCGGGCAGGATCGATTACGACGAATGGCGCTCACTGGCGTCGAATTTTCTTATCAAAGGAAGCTTAAGCAGCGCCCAGGAGGGGAAGCTGTCCGCTGAAATCCGTGTATACGACCTGCAGACGAGGAAAATATTTTTTGCGAAACGCTACCTGGGCTCCCGAGCGCTTTTTCGG
>DRJW01000183.1 GCA_011052055.1 Nitrospirota bacterium | reverse complement strand
TGATGGAGGCGATATTATCGGGGATGTCAGGAACCAGCTCCTTTATCGGCGTTGGGTCCTGGCGCAATATTTTTTCATAAAGAGATGTTCTGTTTTTAGCCGTAAAAGGCCGCTTTCCGGTAAGGAACTCGTATGCGACCACGCCAAGAGAAAACAGATCCGATTTTGAGTCGACTTTGCTTCTGTTGATCTGCTCAGGTGACATGTAATAAGGAGTTCCGCCCACTATATTGAGTTGCTCTTCTTTTAATTCGATATCAGATTTATCTACGGCGTAGGCGACGCCGAAATCCATTATTTTCACCTGTCCGTTGTTAAGCGCCATAATGTTGGAAGGTTTGATGTCGCGGTGCACGATCCCGCGCTGGTGGGCGTAGTGCAAGGCCTGGCCGATCTGTATCAGTATCTCAAGTTTTTGGCGTATTTCAGGGCCGGGCTCGTCGTCACGCAACATTTTATCGATGGTGGTTCCGTCTAAAAGCTCCATAACAAGATAATGAAAAGAGCTTTCGGATCCGGCGTCGTAAATGGTTACCACATTATGGTTGGAAAGCTGGCCCGAAATACGCATCTCCTGCTCGAACTGGCGCTCAATAACCTTGGCCAGGTTCACAGAACGCGACTTGTCGGATATATCGATAATTTTTATGGCGACTTCACGGCCAATCAGATCGTCTTTGGCGCTGTAAATAACACCCATTCCGCCGTGACCGATCATTTTTCCGATCTTGTAACGGCCTAAATATTCCGGAGTTTTCATCAGGTTTTATGAGACTGACCTAATTTGGAGAGCCTCTTTTTAAAATTCAATTCTGTTACAAACGACTGTAATCGCGCCATACCTCGCCGGTCAGGCAAAACAGATTTTTTACGTAGCTGGGAAAAAACTGCGCCTGTGGATATTTCCCCTGACTGCGCAGTCCGCCACGATTTCGCCCGTTTTCGCCATGAAAGCAGTATTTCGAGGCTCACTTGATTATATTACAGCTTATCGGTTTGAAACTAAAATGATTAATATACGCTCGTATAGATTGATCCGTATCAGTAAAAGTCAGGAAAAAACTGTCAAGCCGGAGCGCCTTCCCTTACTTGGCTCGCTCAAGGTACTTGCCCTCTGCGGTATCGACTCGTATCTTGTCCCCTACGTTTATAAATTGTGGAACCGCGATTACTTTACCGGTTTCAAGCGTGGCCGGCTTTGGCGAACTTGTGATAGTGGCTGTTTTCATGGTCGGGTCGGTCTCGGTGACTTCAAGCTCGACCACCCTGGGCAGTTCCACACCTATAGGTTTGCCTTCATAATATTCGATTTTCATTTTTGTATTAGCAATGACGTATTCCATGACGCCCTCAAGAATCCCGCCTGAAAGAAAAACCTGCTCATAAGTTTCGGTGTTCATAAAGCATTGCCCGGCCGAGTCTTCATACAGATATTCCATCTCCACCTGATCGAGCGAGGCCCGCTCCACTTTCTCTTCTGTGCGCAGTCTTACCTCTGTCTGGTTTCCCTGGATAATATTACGCAGTTTCATCTGCGCGTACGCCCCGCCTTTGCCAGGCTTGACATATTCGGTGGACATGACACGCCACAGGTTATTGTTATATTTTATTATATTTCCCACTCTAACCTGTCCGGCGCCGATATAAACCGCCATATTCGTTCCTTTCAACTATAAAGATAGATCATTCACACAAACAAATAACGGAGCTAATGATAACCAAACAGGCTTTGGAACTACAAGGATGAATATTTATGAATTTTATGTCTGATTTGGATTTTTCTTGAACACAAGATGTGATAGTGTTGCAGAGAAAGGCAGGAGGTGGCCTGCCTTTGAGCAAAATGCCGTTATGTCCCTGGCTGGCCGCAAGCGGGTCTGGGTTCAACTGTTTCACGCGCCGTTAAAAGTCCGCTATCTGGAGGTCGTCGAGATGAAAAAGGCTGATTTAAAAATGATTGAGAACCTTGAGCAAATGGGTTTTCAGAATTTTGCGACTGTTTACAGAAACCTTCCAATTCCTGCGCTGTATGAAGAGGCGGTCCGGCGCCGCGAAGGCTCAATTTCACACAGAGGTCCGTTTGTTGTCCGCACCGGGCAATATACAGGCCGGTCTCCGAACGATAAATTCATAGTCCGTGAAGAATCGAGCGAAAAAGACATATGGTGGGGAGATATCAACAGGCCGATAGATGAAGCGAAGTTCGACGTGCTGTTACTGCGCCTTCAGGCTTACTTGCAGGGTAAAGACCTGTTTATCCAGGACTGTTACGCGGGCGCCGACAAAAAATACCAGATCGCTCTTCGCGTAATCACAGAAGACGCCTGGCATTCGATGTTCGCAAGAAACATGTTCATCAGGATCATCGATCAGGAGACCTTGAAAAATCATGTTCAGGATTTTACGGTCATTAACGCTCCCCGTTTTTCCGCAGATCCCAATGTGGACGGGACACGCTCCGAAGCTTTTGTTATCGTTCATTTCAAAAGGCGCATGATTATAATAGGCGGGACAAGCTATGCGGGTGAAATTAAAAAATCGATTTTCTCCTGTCTCAATTATCTTTTACCGAAACAATCAGTCATGTCGATGCATTGCTCGGCGAATATAGGCTCGTCAGACGATGTGGCTATTTTCTTCGGTCTTTCCGGCACCGGCAAAACCACACTGTCCGCCGATCCAAGCAGAAGGCTGATTGGCGATGACGAGCACGGCTGGAGCGATACGGGTGTATTTAATTTTGAAGGGGGTTGCTACGCAAAGGTAATCAAACTGTCCAGGGAAGCCGAGCCGGAGATATACGCCAACACAGAAAGGTTCGGGACCGTGCTTGAGAATGTCGCGATGGATTACGAAGGCCAAAGACGGGTTGATCTGAATGACGGGACGCTGACAGAAAACACCAGGGCGGCGTATCCAATTACCGATGTTCATGTGCCCAACGCCGAGTTAAGCGGCAGGGGGGGGCATCCGAAAAATATTTTCATGCTCACCGCCGACGCGTTCGGTGTGTTACCTCCCATTTCCAGGCTGACTCCCGCCCAGGCGATGTATCATTTTATTTCCGGCTACACTGCCAAAGTGGCCGGCACCGAACG
>DRJW01000182.1 GCA_011052055.1 Nitrospirota bacterium | reverse complement strand
TTATGTATCCGGCCGACACTAATAATCCTGAAGGCAAATTACGGCTTTTATACGAGGCTTCGCCTCTGGCTTTTATATGCTATCATGCGGGCGGAGACGCGATAGGCGACTGTGAGGATATACTCGAAGTACTACCAACCAGATTGCACCAGCGTGTGCCTTTATTTATTGGTAGCAGGCAGGATGTCGATATCTGCCGCAAAATTTTGAAAAAGGAGATGTGATGCGTAGTTTTATTTTAATTGCAGGTCTTTGTATGTTTTTGGTTGGCGTGTCTACGCCCGTTTACGCCCACGGCGGAAAAGAACATGGCAATCCGTGCATGATGAAAGGCCATGGGAAAATGAAAATGGGCAAAGGCGCCATGAAGCATCAGATGATGGAAGAGGGGATGACCATAATACTCGATACTATCATTCTGATGAAAGAGTCGGCTACAGACCCGAAAGTAAAAGCGAAAGCGGCTCAACTTGAGAAAAGATTCCGGGCCCACATGGAAAAACATGAAAAGATGAGCGAGATGATGCATGGCAAAGGCCACGGCATGGGCAATCCGTGCAACCCTTGCTCGTCAAAAGGCATGAGTAAATAGCTCCGCGAGCATGACAATCACAACCGGGATACGCTAACGGCGCAAGCTTTCGCGCAGGAGGCGCTCGTGACGTTAGCGGCTCTATAACTATTTACGTAAAATAAGTTTTCCGGGGCAGTAGCTCAGATGGGAGAGCGCAGCGTTCGCAACGCTGAGGTCGTGGGTTCGATCCCCATCTGCTCCACCAATTCCTCTTGATATTCAGAAAGTCATCACATTTTATAAATCGTGGCCGGAACGCTCAATCAGGAGCCCTGGCTATGTGGCGTCAACTCGAATGGCGCGCTTGATACCGAGCGTTAAGGTATAATTCCGGTTTCGTCAGATTCCTGGCGCCCTTTGTTGACAAACCTGCTCCCATAATAAAGATTCCCTTGCCAAAACTACAAATAGTAAGATATATTTTACTATATTCTAACTGCTTAGATTTTTATCTAAATGTCGCGTCAACTTTTTATCGGTAAATATTATTATAGTTCTCCGCGCCATAAATTTTTTTGCGTGGCGATGATAACGGGTTCGCTCTCAATATGGGGGGGGCATGCAACAGCCGGTAAATGAATCCGCCTATCATTTTGGGGTTGTCAAGGCGTTTAGTGTCGCTTCGGTTGTATATCTGGTCATAGGCGCTATTGTCGGCGTCTATATCGCCGGAGAGCTTGCGTGGCCCTGGCTTAATTTAAACATTCCATATATTTCTTTTGGACGTCTTCGTCCTGTGCATACCAACACGATGATTTTCGCTTTTGGCGGTTGCGCCTTGTTCGCCACCAGCTACTATATCGTGCAAAGAACCAGTAGCGTCGCTTTATGGAGTAATCGGCTCGCCTGGTTCACTTTTTGGGGCTGGAACGCTGTGATCGTTTCGGCCTTCATCACTTTGCCTTTAGGTTTCACCAGCGGCAAAGAATACGCCGAGCTGGAGTGGCCAATCGATATTGTCATCACGATTGTTTGGGTGGCTTATCTGTTTAATTACGTGATGACCCTGGCGAACCGGAAAGTAAGCCATATTTATGTGTCGAACTGGTTCTTTCTGGCCATGCAGGTGATGATCTCCTACCTGCACGTGGTAAACAGCCTCGCCATTCCTGTCGGCCCGTTCAAGGCCTACTCGCTTTTCGCCGGCCCTCAGGATGCGATGATTCAGTGGTGGTACGGGCATAACGCGGTCGGCTTTTTCCTGACCGCCGGTTTTCTCGGCATCATGTATTATTTCATCCCGAAGAAGGCGAACCGTCCCATCTATTCGTACCGGCTTTCGGTGCTCCATTTCTGGACTCTGATTTTCGGTTATGTCTGGCTAGGGGCGCACCATCTGCACTATACGGCGCTTCCTGACTGGTCGGGAAGTTTGGCGGCCGCTTTTTCAATCGCAATGATTTTCCCATCATGGGGCGGGGCTGTAAACGGCCTGATGACCCTGTCGGGGGCCTGGTACAAGTTGCGAACCGACTATGTACTGCGGTTCCTCGTCATCTCTCTGGCCTTCTACGCCATGTCCACCTTCGAGGGGCCGATAATGGGCATTCGGACTGTCAACGCTCTGTCGCACTATACCGACTGGACCATAGGGCATGTGCATTCCGGCGCGCTTGGGTGGGTGGCGATGGTTTCCATCGGCTCTCTCTATTATATGATTCCTCGTCTTTTCCATGTAAAACTCTATTCCGAGAAGCTGGTGAATGTTCATTTCTGGATGGCGACTATCGGCATCTCATTTTATGTGATCGCCATGTGGGTCTCCGGCATCACGCAGGGCCTGATGTGGCGCGCATATGATGATTATGGCGCTCTGGTCTACACTTTTGCGGAGACGGTCGCCGAGATGCACCCCTACTATGTCCTCCGATGGTTAGGCGGGGTCATCTTTATGCTGGGCGCCATGCTGATGCTCTACAACATCATCATGACCATACGCCAGACAGAAGAAAGTCCTGACAACCTGTCAGTGGCGGCGGTTAGCTAGGTGATGGTTATGAGCGTAAAGGGCAAAAAGGAGTGAATCCAGATGGCCGGTAACGGAAACAGAAAGTCGTTGCAAGAACGGCTTGAAATGAACGTGGCCGCCCTTACTTTAATGGTGGCGTTTGTCGTATCTATTGGCGGCATTGTGGCGATTGTTCCACTATTTTATCTCGACAGCACGTGGGAGGATCGGGCGCTGAATGAAGCGGGGGAGCCCAAATTTCCTGAGCTTGCGTCTGTGCGTCCCTACACGGCGCTTGAGCTTGCCGGGAGAGATATTTTTGTCCGTGAAGGATGCTACACATGTCATTC
>DRJW01000181.1 GCA_011052055.1 Nitrospirota bacterium | reverse complement strand
TGAAGAAATTGTTTGTAAATTTTCTGGTGAAGCTCCTCACCGAAACTGGCGCCCTCCTTTAAAAGCGCGTCTATGCGCTCTTTAAGCTCTGGCATCTGGCCGCGAAAATATTCGAACCATATCCTGTAGTTGTTGGGTGAAAGGGGCACCTTCTTTTTTGACATAAAAGGGATTGTCTCCCTGGCGATGGAGGTTACGCTCCCGTTGTCTTCATCTATTTGTGTCACGGATAGTCTCTCCCCACTTGAGTTTACTTCTTAACAACTCGTAATAATCTTTAAACGGCGATTGTATGATACGGGTCACTTCTTTAGATTTCTCTATTTTTAAATTATGCCGCGATCCTATTCCAAAATTCACATGTCCGTCCAGTGTGGCCAGCGCCTCTCCTTTGTCCCTTGAAGAGACAGATATTTCTATGACGATGTTGTCCGGTATTACTATCGGACGGTTAGAAAGCGTGTGCGGACTGATAGGTGTTATTATAAACGAATTTAGCGAAGGATATACGATAGGCCCGGCCGAAGAGAGACTGTAGGCGGTCGATCCGGTGGGTGTCGCCACGATGAGGCCGTCGGCTGTATAGCTGTTTACAAAAACAGAGCCCACCTCCACCTTGATGTCAATCATATGATTTAAAGCGCCGCGATGGATAACCAGATCGTTTAAAGAAGTGTAGGAGGCTTCACGCTTTCCGTCGTAATAAATCGAAGTATCCAGCATAATCCGGTCTTCATACGAAAAATCACCGGACAAGACCCGCTCGATGGCCGGAAGCATTTGTTCATACGTAAACTCTGTGAGAAATCCGAGACTGCCAAGGTTGATTCCGAGAAGCGGCGTCGCCCGCCCCTCTATCAGCCCGGCTATGCTAATCATGGTTCCATCCCCTCCCAGAACTACGATCAGATCCGACTTTTTGGCTATGTCCAGTCTTGAGCCGTTCGATTCGATGTTGGCTATTGAGGCGGTCTCGCTTTCCACCAAGCGCCCCACTCCCCGCTCACCAAGCCATTCGTCAAGCTTTCGGACGCCTTCGCCCGCCAGTGGGCTTTGCGTATTCGCTACGATGCCTACAAGTTTCATTTTTCAGTTTAAGCGTGTATATTGTCTTATCATATTAACAGGGACGGTCTGGCTTTCAAGATGGGCCAGTTCGCCGCCGCATAGAGGATTTGTATCCTGTAACAGGACAATTATACAAACCAATGGCCGGTTTTGGGAAATTCCTTTAGCGGCGCCTGTTGGACAAGTATATTCAAATGGATGGCGCCATGATTAAAGTCAATTCACGCTCTTGTTATTTTTGCTCCTGTCTTGTTTGGCGCGATTTATTATGAAAAAACAGCTTTGCGCCCTGGCGCTGGCGGCGCTTATTCCAGGTTTCAGCGGATGCCACAGCGACAAGCAAATCATTAAAAAAGACAGCGTTCTGGTCAACCGGGCGAACAATAACTACGCTCGCGGACGATTAACCCAGGCCTCTGAAGAGTATCGCAAATTGATTAACGAGCATCCCGACTCGTCCTTTAGAAAGCAGGCGATCATCGCTCTGGCCGACACACTTTATAAAGACAAAAAGTATTTCGAGGCGGTTCTGTATTACGAGCGGTTCATACAACTTTATCCACTCGATCCTCTAACCTCCAGGGCCCAGTTTTACCTTGCGATGAGCCATTACAATGATACCTCTACATTGGACAGGGATCAGACCAGCACGGTGAAAACGGTGGAGGCTTTCGAGGTATTCCTGAAAAGATACCCGAAACATCTCCTGGTTCCCTACGCAAAGGAAAAAAAGAGGGACATGGAGCAGTTGCGCTCCAAAAGTATGATGGATATCGCCAGGTTTTACAGGAAGATAAATCGTAACCAGTCGGCCATTACAAGGCTCAACGAGTTTATTGATCTCTATCCCGATTCGGGCGAGGCCCCGGAAGCGCTTTTTCTTATCGCCGAATGTTACATGGCCGAGCAATCGTTTAAAAACGCGGCGCTGGCGTACACCTGGATTCTCGATAACTATCCTGACAGCGAATACGCGCCAAAAGCCGCCATCGAAGCGCAAAAGCTGAAACTTAAAAAATAGGAGGGAAATGTTTTCTGGAGTTTTTCCGGCGCCCGGAGAAACGGTTCTACTGGTTTATCCGGTCTTTTACGGAGTGGTGGAGAAAGTCCTTAACCGCGTCGCGGGTCAGGGACATGGCCTCTTTTTCATCCAGCGCAATGCGCTTTGCCTCGTCGTAAAAAATACCCACAAGATCCGGGTTGTTCAAGCCTAACTTGTAAGCCAGCGATTTAGGACTCATAATTATAAAATCTCCTGCTTATATGCGTTGCATTTTCAGCGCCAATCCAAAGGCTGTAAGGGGCCTGGGTAACATATTGATAGTTAAGCGATTAAATTAGCTCTCAAAAAAAAGACTATGCGCGTCAACAATACAGCGTGTTAATTTTTGACGTTTCTCCAGATCGGGCAAGAACTTTTTGCCCACTAAAACTCCCGGTTCCAGTAAAAAAAGCCATCGCGATCGATATAAGAGTTAACTTTAAAAGGGAGTTTTTATTTTTTCTGGGTTTTATCGGAGGGGCAAGGTAGCATGGCGCTTTTACTTTTTCTGTGCGAACCGTCAGTTTCAATATGACCGGCAAATTTTCTTTATCCGAAAAACGCTCCATAGCAGGGCTTTCTGTTGTTATTGGTCTACGCATGCTGGGGCTGTCGATGATTATCCCTGTCTTTTCCGTTTATGCGGTTAAGTTGCCAGGCTCGTCGGTTATGCTGGCTGGAATGGCGTTCGGGATATACGGGCTGACCCAGGCTTTTTTGCAGATTCCTTTCGGATATATGTCCGACAGATTTGGCAGAAAGCCGGTTGTGGCGTTTGGCCTGCTTCTTTTCGGAATCGGAAGCGTGATTTGCGCGGTCACCACGAATATCTACATCCTCATTGCCGGCCGGTTCCTGCAAGGTGGCGGCGCCATCGCCTCGGCCTGTTTCGCCTGGATAGCCGACCTTACGAAAGAGTCGCGCCGGAACACAGCCATGGCGTTTATGGGCATATCTGTGGGGGGCGGAATTGTGATGGGGATGATATCCGGCCCTGTCATCGGCGGGATATTGGCGCAGGCTCACTTTTCTGGGTGGCGGCAGGCCTTTCGATGACCGCTCTATATGTAACCGTATGCAAACTCGACGAGCCG
>DRJW01000180.1 GCA_011052055.1 Nitrospirota bacterium | reverse complement strand
GCCACCGCCTCCAGCCCGGAAACCGGCCTGCCCTGGTGAATGAGCGCATAATTTTCAATTCAAACTGGAAATATTGTAAGCCATGAAACCTTCCTCTTTTTACGAAACATGGGTGTCTCTTAACGATAGCGGCGCGCTTGCTAAAGCAGTTCAAAAAAATGAAAACGTCACTTTAAGAGATGTGGACAGCGCGCTTTTAAGCGTCCCGGTATCTTCCGGCGGTTTCTTGAGCCTTATTTCAAACGTCGCCGACGAGCGAATCGGACAGATAGGACAAGCCGCTCGCGATCTTACAATTCAGAGGTTTGGCCGCACCGTAAACCTTTATATCCCACTCTATCTCTCCAACTATTGCGTCAACAACTGCGCCTATTGCTGGTTCGGAAAAGAGCAGGATATCGAGCGCAAGACGCTGACCCTCGATGAAGTTGAAGTCGAGGGCAGGCGGTTGATAAGCGAAGGTTACAGAAATGTTTTGCTCGTCGCAGGCGAAAGCAAAGCCGAAGCTCCGGTTTCATACATCGCCGAATCGGTTGCGCTGATGAAAAAAATCGGATTCGTTTTTGTCGGGATAGAGACGCAGACCTTTACCGTAGACGAATATAAACTTCTTGGCGCCGCAGGTGTCGACTCTGTGACAGTCTATCAGGAGACGTATGACGAAAAGATTTACAAGCGCGTCCATCCCTCCGGCCCGAAGAAAGATTTTAAATGGCGCCTCGACACAGCAGACCGGGTGGCGCAGGCGGGAATAAGGTCTATCGGGCTTGGCGTTTTGCTGGGGCTTGGCGATTACCGGCGCGACGCGGTTATGCTGGCCACTCACGTAAAGCATATGCAAAAACAGCATTGGCAAAACTCTGTCTCGATAAGTTTCCCCCGAATCCACGCCGCGCCAGGCCGGTTCGCGCCAGACAACCCGGTGTCCGACAGCCAGCTTGTACGTCTGATTCTGGCCATGCGCCTTGCGTTTCCCGACTCGATCCTTACCCTTTCAACAAGAGAGTCCGCTAAATTGCGCGACAGGATGTTCGGCCTGGGAATAAACCAGGTCAGCGCCGGGTCGAAGACAAGTCCCGGAGCCTACGCCGGGGAGCGCGGGAAAGAGGGGGCCGGGGAGCAGTTCCCTGTGTCGGACGCAAGGACGCCTGCGGAAGTTGTCGAGGCGATACGCAAAAAAGGGTTAGAATGGGTTTGGAAAGATTGGGATACAAATCTCAAACCGGTCTCATAACGGAATATAGAAATGAACATAACTTTAAACGGTAAATCCACAAACATACCGGACGGCGGGAATGTGGCGGATCTGATCGAAAACCTCAAGCTTGACGGCCCCGTGGCGGCCCAGGTAAACGAAGAGATAATCCACAGGGACAAGCTCGGCGAGAGGCGCCTTAACCCCGGCGATAAAGTCGAGCTTTTCGTGATGATGGGTGGCGGTTGAGCGCGTTATTGAAACTGATGTGTATTTTACTATTCGCAATTTGAATCAGGATGATGATTTGACTGCTCTAGAATTATTTCCAGAGGATATCCGAAACAAATATGAGATATATGAATGGAAACACGCCAGCGCAGCGCTAAAAGGGGATTTTCCTAATGAATGGGAAGATATTATAAAAGTATTGAGCGGTTTTCGCCTGCGTAAGAGCGACATAATCGCGCCTGGTAAGAATAAATCTCCTATTGCCTCTGCGTTAGATCAGCAATTTTTTACCAGGGGATGGGAGGAAAAAGCTTTTGAAACAAAAGTCGTAGTCGATCAGAAGGAAATAGAATCTCCTACCCACAAAATTGATTGTTTTAAAAACAGGATAGCCTTGGAGATAGAATGGAATAATAAAGATCCTTTTTATGATCGGGATCTAAACAACTTCAGGCTTCTTTTTGATCTACGGGCTATTAGTGTTGGTGTTATCATTACAAGAGCAGACCATCTGCAAAAGATTTTTAATAATCTTGGAAAAGGCTCCTCATATGGAGCGTCTACAACTCACATGAGCAAACTGTTACCAAAAATTAATGGCGGTGGTGGCGGCGGATGTCCCATTCTAGCGTTTGGAATCACTGATGAGATCTATATAGAGGACTGACAGATATGAGTTCTAACAATAACGGCGGTAAACTTTCGCCTGGGGAAGATATGTTGAAATTTGTCGGCAAGAGAAAGTTTTC
>DRJW01000179.1 GCA_011052055.1 Nitrospirota bacterium | reverse complement strand
CCGGGCAGGGAGACACGTCTCCTTGAAATACTTCGGAATGTTAACGGACAGTATAAATATCTTATTATAGATTGTCCGGTCTCTTTCGGCCTGCTTGCCTTAAACGCCCTTGTCGCCTGCGACGAGGTAATGGTTCCCGCTCAAACGCATCATCTGTCAGTGGCGGCGATAGAGCAGTTAAGCGACATTATCGTTATGATAAACCAGAAGCTCAACCCACAGCTCCGCGTCACAGGGCTTATACCGACGTTGTGCGACCGGAGGATGAAACTGGCCAAAAACATGATAGAAAAAATGGAGAGCATATACGGTCGAAACCTTGTAAGGCCCCGTATCCGCCTCGACGCCAAACTGGCCGAAGCTCCGTCGAAGGGAAAACCTATCCAGCTGTACGCTCCCAAATCCAACGGGGCCTACGATTACATCGTTCTGGCCGACGACATAAGGATGATGTAGCATGGGGCGCCTGCCGATTAAAGGAAAAGGCCTTGAAGCGATAATACGTGACACGTCGAAAGACATACCGGCTCTTAGAGAAAATGTGGATACAGCGGAGGTCGAAGCGCTGAAAAAGGAAGCGTCTTTATATACGAGCAAGATAGAAAAACTTCGCTCCAGATTAACCAGGCAAGAAGGTAAGGCCTCCTCTCTTGAGAATGAAATGGAGCGCCTGAAAAAAATGTTCATCGATGAAATTCCTGAAAGCGAAGACCCGGAGCTGATGATAGAGACTTTCAGGGAAAAGGCGGAGGAATTCGACCGGAAAAAAAACCTTCTGGACGCCTTCTATCTGTACAGGAGGATAATCAGGATGGATCAACAAAACGTCAACGCCCTCTATCAACTCGCCACCATCTACTATAGCGCCGATTTTCCATCTAAAGCGGCGGAGCTTTTAAGAGCCATTATTGAGATACAGCCGGATCACGCCGGGGCGATAGAGAGCCTTGAGGAGATCGAGCGTGAATTATAAGCGTATGGTTGCAATTAGTATATACAGCGGTTATATTTATTCATCAATTTTCTTATTGTTCCCGCACAGGATAAAAGTTGAGCGCTAAAAACGAAACCGGCATGTTAAAAGGAGAGCCCGACAACCGTCAATCCCAGTCGATACTGGTTGTAGACGACGATGAATCTGTCGGTAATCTGATCGTAAAGCTACTTGAGCGCGCCGGTTATCGCTCCTTTTTACGCCTCGACGGACAAAGCGCTCTTGAAGTCATAAAGGAGGGGAAGCTCGACCTCGTTATCACCGATCTTCGTATGCCAGGGATGGACGGAATCGAGCTTATCAGGAAAATCAAAGATATCAATGAGAAGCTTGACGTAATAGTTATCACAGGATATGGCACGATGGAGATATTCATAGAGGCCATGCGCGAAGGCGCGCGCGATTTTATTATCAAACCGATAGAAAAAGATCAGTTTCTTAACGCCATAGACAGGGCTTTGCATAGAAAAGAGCTTGAAGAAAGCCTGCTGGCGCGCACTCAGCAGTTGGTTCAAGCGGAAAAGATGGCTACTGTCGGAGTTCTAAGCGCCGGTATCGCCCACGAGATCAACAATCCAAACACGTTCATCCGCACAAACCTTCAGTTGATGAATGAATATATCAAAAGGCTCAGGCCGAGACTGGACGATTTGAGCGTTGAGAAAAATGTTAAATCCGCGCGCGAAATAATCCTTAAAGAATTCCCGGAGATGATAAACGAGGCTTTAAAAGGAACCGAGCGTATCCAGAAAATAGTGGCGGGCGTGAAGCATTACGCCCACAAAGGAGACGGAGGGTTCGCGGAGAATGTGGATATCAGGGAAGTCATCGGCCATGCCGTCACATTAGTGCGCGCAAGGCTTCGAAAGCATATAACAATTACCGAAAGCTATTTGAACCTTAAAGAAATTAAAGGTGAGTTTTCAAAATTGGAGCAGGTGTTTGTGAACCTGTTGGTCAACGCCGCTGACGCTATCGAGGATAAAGTGAAAACAAAAAGAGCGGAGGGCGACACGGGGTTTATGGGCCTGATCGATGTGTCGGCCACGGTTATAGAAGGGGATGATCTTGAAACCGTGGCTAACCCGGAATATCTGATTCTCACTTTTTACGACAACGGCCCAGGTATCGCTCAAGAAAAAATAAAAAAGATATTCGATCCATTTTTTACGACAAAGCCGGTGGGAGTCGGAACAGGTCTCGGACTGTACATAAGCTATGAGATTATCACACAGCATGGAGGCGAGATAACCATACAGAGCGAGCCGGGAGAAGGAACCGCTTTTATAATAAAACTGCCCGTCGAGGGAGCGTCCGTCAAAAAGCAGTCGGAAAAATCCGAATAAGAAGAGCCTGCTTGATTAACCGTCCCCTTGTTTGCGCCTAACGTTTTGCTTTTGAGAATCTTCCCGTCCACTGGATACCCGGAGATTCGGGATCCGTGGGCACATTCAGCTCGTACTCGAACTTTCCCGTCATATATTCGTGCATATATTTAGCCGCGTTTTTTGCGTGACCCATCGCCATAATAACGGTAGAGCCTCCGGTAATCGAGTCGCCTCCCGCAAAAACGCCAGGTATGCTGGTATGACAGGTAGTCTCATCGACCATCACAATGCCCCATTTGTTGACACGCAGTTCTTTCGAGCTGTCCGGTACGATCGGGTTGACGTCGCATCCGAGCGAGAAAACCACTGTGTCCACCTCGTCGATAAACGTATCGCCTGTAGGAACCGGTTTTCGGCGGCCAGACTCATCCGGGTCCGAAAGCTCCATCACGTCGCACTTGATCGCTCTTACGAAATTATTCTCGTCGCCAATAAACTCTATCGGGTTTGACAGCCATTTGAAATCGATAAATTCCTGCTCCGCGTGCTCAAGCTCTTCGGTTCTGGCGGGAGCCTCTTCGCGCGAGCGCCGGTAATAGCAGGTTGTCTTTGCGCCCAGCCGTTTCCCGGTTCGCAGTACGTCCATGGCGGTGTTGCCGGCCCCGATAACGCCCATTTTTTTGCCTTGATAAAGAGGCGTCGTGTATTCAGGAAACTTGTCGGCGTGCATCATGTATATCCTGGTCAGGTATTCGTTGGCCGAATAGACTCCGTTCAGGTTTTCGCCGGGAATGCCAAGCATTTTCGGGAGCCCGGCCCCTGTTCCGATAAATATCGCGTCGAACCCCTCTTTTCCCAGCAGGTCGTCGAGCGTCAGGATTTTACCGATTATCATGTCATAACATAAGGCGACACCCATATCTTCGAGGAGCTTTAAATCCTCGTCAATAATTTCAAGAGGAAGCCTGAACCTGGGGATTCCGTAAACCATCACGCCGCCGCCCCGGTGGAACGCTTCGAAAACTATCACGTCATGCCCTCTTTTCCTCAGTTCGTAAGCGCACGTAAGCCCGGACGGCCCGGAGCCGATAATTGCGGCCTTTTTACCAGTGGAAGGCGCGATTTCCGGTATACGCGGAAGATTGTTCTCCCGCTCGTAATCGGCGACAAAACGCTCCAGGTTGCCAATGCCCACCGGATCGTTCTTTTTTCCCACAATGCAGACAGCCTCGCACTGTTTATCCTGGGGACAGACCCTGCCGCAGGCGGCGGGAAGGAAGTTGGTCTCTCTGATTTTGCTGGCCGCCGCTTTAACATCCCCCTCCTCGACAAGTTTCAGAAATTTAGGGATATCGATTCCAACGGGACAACCGCCGATACAGACCGGTTTTTTGCACTGAATGCATCGGGACGCCTCGTCCATCGCCTGCTTGAGAGAATATCCTACAGGCACTTCGTCCATATTGAGTATTCGTTTAGCGGCTTTATGCAACGGCATTTCGTTGCGCGGTTTGGCCATTCGCTCTTTAGCTGACAGTTCTTTTTTTTCTCCAGACATAAAGGGGTCGTCTCCTATAGTTTCATCGCTTCCATGGCGATTTTTTCTTTGTCCACAAACATTTTCTGCCTTTTCATAAGCTGGTCGAAATCGACCTCGTGCCCGTTGAAATCGGGACCATGAAAACAGGCGAACCTGGTTTTGCCGCCCACGCTGACCCTGCAGGCGCCACACATGCCGGTGCCGTCCACCATGATGGCGTTGAGCGAGACCCAGCATTCAATATCTTTTTCTTTTGTCATTTTGGAGACAGCGATCATCATAGGCACAGGCCCGACGGCAAGCGAGGTGGAGACCTTTTCTTTCTCCACAATTTTCTCAAGGGCGTGCGTTACAAACCCTTCTATTCCCTCCGATCCGTCATTGGTCGTGATAAAAACCTCGTCGCACACTTCGCGCAGTTCATCAACCATAATCAAAAGGCTTTTTTCCCTGGCGCCCACGACGCCGATGACGCGGTTTCCCATATCTCTTAAGTCTCTGGCAGTGG
>DRJW01000178.1 GCA_011052055.1 Nitrospirota bacterium | reverse complement strand
TTCGTTCAGACTTTTGACCACGATCACAAAACAGTTTCGCTTGAGACATTTTCTGATTAAAGCCGATCTTTTGAGCGCTCTGGTTTGAGTCTCAAGCTCTTTTTCGACTTTGGCCGCAATGGCGGACGAGGTGGTCACAAGCAGGGGGTATGCGTATTCATCATGCTCCGCCTGCGATAGAAGGTCGGCGGCGATAAATTTCGGGTTGGCGGAGCCGTCGGCGATAACCAGAATTTCGCTGGGGCCGGCCACCATGTCGATACCCACCCTGCCGAAAACCTGCCGTTTGGCCTCGGCCACATAAACGTTTCCCGGCCCGGTGATTTTATCGACCGGCTTTATTGTTTTTGTCCCGTATGCAAGCGCCGCCACGGCCTGGGCGCCTCCTACTTTATAGATATCGGTAACGCCGGCTATCTTCGCCGCCACCAGGGTGTGAGGATTGAGCGCGCCTCCGGGGGCGGGCGTGACCATCACGATTCTTTTCACACCGGCGATCCGGGCGGGCAGGGCGTTCATCAAGACAGAGCTTGGATATGACGCTCCTCCTCCGGGGATATATATCCCAGCCGATTCGAGAGGACGGATCAGCTGGCCCAGGGTCGCGCCCTTCTCCGGCGCGAACCACGAGGCCTCCTTTTGCTTTCTGTGAAAACGGGTTATCCTCACAGCCGATTTTTCCAGCGCCCGGACAACTGTCGCGTCCGCTATTTTTTCAGCGTTATCGAACTCACGTCGGCTCACTTTCATGGTTCGCGTTGTAAAAAGAGCCTTGTCGAACTTTTTGGTATAAGCGAGGAGGGCTTTATCGCCGTTTTTGCGGACGTCGCGGATAATTTTCGAAACCACGCCTTCCACGTTTGAAGGGCCTGCTTCCATTCGGTTGCCCAACATAGCCATGACTTCACGGAATTGTCTGCCCGATCTTTTTACTATTTTCATTTTGTTTTCTTAACCGCAAGATCAATGTTAAACGTTTGCGCCTCTGAAGGGTTTAACTTTACCGGGAGCAGTAACACGATGCAAGACCCCTGGTAAGTCCTCTCAAAACCAGACTCCGACTGCGACACCGTATCGACCGGGAAACGCCATACGTCGAAAACGTCATCTGACGATAACATAACTTCGAACCCGAACCAGTCGTCGCGCATCCCTATATTAGTTACATTTTTATCCTCTCCGCTATTTTTAAGCCGGGGTTTTCCCGATATCGCGTCGCCGATCCAATACCTGTCCTCCGCGTCGGAGGCCAGCAGTGTCAGGTTGAACTCCACGCCCAACCTGAGGTCGATCGCGATATTTCCGTTGTTGGTGACTTCGTACAAAGCGTGAATGACGGGGCTGTCTCCGCTGATAGTGAAAGATTTCGTTATTGTAACCGGTTGCTTTGCGCCGCCGCCGGTTTCAACAACCCCTTCGCGTTTCATTTTAAGAGAGGCTGAGTCTCCACTCTTTTCACAGTTGATTATATCGAACCGCTGTCCGGCAAAATCGCCAATTTCCAGAAAATCCCCCCTGCTGAAATTTGCGAGCGTAACCTGGGTGTCGAGGAGATGATCCACGAAGCAGTGTCTTTCATGATCGTCGTAAATCAGCGCCTCCGCCAGTCTCTCCTCTTTTACGTTAACGATGTCGTGTATCGACGCGGGTTGATCGTTGTCTGGCTTGTCATCGGCTTGATGTTCTAAAAGTTTGCGGTGATAAATCTCTTTTCGTCTGGTGAGTGTATTGGTGACCGAAAAATTCACTTCCCTGAAATCGAAGACGGACAGACAACCGCTGTAAGATGGGTTGAAACAGGCGAAAATATGACTGCTTTCCACTATCACTTCATCGTTTCCGTCCGCGTCGAAGTCGAGCCTGCTGATTTCGATCCAGTTTTTCTTTTTCTGAATTGCGCTGTTTATAATATTTTCCGCTTTTATCAGATGCTCGTAGACCGCGTGACGCAGGTAGTTGAGGTATAGTCCCCCGAAAAGCCCATGCCAGTAGGCGCAGTTGCATTGCCCCATATACAGCTCGCGCCGCGCCGAATCGAGCCTGCCGTTTTTGCCGTTGCGAAGCGCGGAAGAGAGTTTTTTAGAGACGTAGAGCATCCGCTTGCTCATCCTGTTCGCTTCTTCATATTTGACCATGAAGTTGTCCCACAGCCCGCCGCGCAAGAACTGTTTCCACTCATTCATTTTTCCCATTTCTGAAATAGTATCCCGCGCCTCTTCGAATCTTTCTCCGGATTTTGCGCTTAACGTCCATTCCATCATCTCGTCGTAAGAGGCCATCGGCAGGTATACCCGCCCTTTGGCCGGCGACCGTTCGATGAATTCCGAGAAGAGAGTCATGCGAATGGAATCTGAATTGTCTTCCAGAGCCGTATAGAAATTCGGCAGCCAATTTTCTTCGAAAACCCATTTATAGGTTCCGGGCCACACGCCGAATTTCTCTCCGTCATCCCCGTATGTCACGCAGTCTACGCCGGGGCGCTCTCCCGCCTGTTTAAGGTAGCCGATGGTCTCCTCCGGGAGCTTGAATGGAATAGAGTAGCGCAAGGTTTTATCGATGGGGAACACGATCACGCCATCGCCATGTTTTTCCGTGAAGTAATAGCCGAACATATCTTCAGATTCAAGACCGGCGTAATAAAAGTGGGTGTCGTCGAGCAGGGTGAACTTGAGACCGGCGCGGGAGATGATCCGGGGAAGGCACGGGTCCCATATTCTTTCGGTAGACCACATGCCTGACGGTTTATGGCCGAATCTTTTCTCGATATATCCGTTCATCATCTCAATCTGGCCGATGGCGTCATCTTCGGGGATGGCGGAGAGAATCGGCTCGTAAAAACCACCCGACAGTATCTCCACCTGGCCGCGCTCTACAAGCTCGGCTACCTTGTCGATATGTTTAGGCCTGTTCGCCTCGATCCACTCAAGCAGAGGGCCGCTGTAATGCAGGGATATCCGGACGCCGGGATGGTCGAAAAGTATTTTTATCTGGGGGTCGTAGCACATCTCAAACGACTCTTCGAACACATGGCCGAAATTACCCACCGGCTGGTGGTTATGGATTCCAACCAGAAAATCGACGGTTTTGGTCATAAACAATGCTTAAAATCGAGGCCTTTTTACAATTAGTTAAAGGAGAGTCACTCGTTCCAGCCCTACTTTAACATGGCAAATCATCATAAATCGGCGCGGTCGGATTGTCACGCGCTATAAGTTTACAGGGAAGCTGTTATAATCATCCGATTGTGTTTTTGAACAAGAAAGTAGATTTTTAACTGCCCCGGAATTTTCGGGAAGTAATATTATAAAGGAGTAATCCTCATGGCAGATGAAATTAATATAAGCGAACCGGTTGAGATCGCCGAAGGCGTAAACTGGATCGGTTTTGAAGATAAATCAGCCGGGTTCAGGTGCAACCCTTACCTTTTGGTGGATGACGGCGAGGCGATACTGTTCGATCCCGGCTCGGTTCAGCATTTTCCGATAGTCTTGTCCAAGCTGGCAAAGCTCATCTCTTTCGACCAGATATCTCATATCATAGTTACGCATCAGGATCCCGATCTTTGCGGCGCCATTCCAAAATTCGAAGAGCTGATTTACGGCGTGGGCGGCTCGGCCAGGATAGCCACGCATACGAGAGCAAGCGTGCTGGTGTCGTACTATGATGTCCGGTCGGAGTTTTACTGCGTGGATCAGGAGGGATGGAAGCTTACCATGCGATCAGGCAGGGAGCTGAAATTCGTATTTACGCCGTACATGCATTTTCCCGGCTCGTTTATGACGTTCGATACGAAGACGGGAATTTTGTTTTCAGGAGATGTGTTCGGGGCGCTTTCGTTCGACTGGAGCCTCTACGCCAACGAATATTATATGGAGGCGATGAAAGCGTTTCATGAAAACTATATGCCGAGCGGAGAGATAGTGAATTTTGCGATGGACAAACTGGAGAGGCTGGACATCAAGATGATCGCGCCGCAACATGGATCCGTCATAAACAAGAATGTGGCCGGTTATATCGACACTCTAAAAAGCCTTGAGTGCGGCGAGTTTCTTGATAAGGGTGGAGAATAAGAAATGAGCGGATACCATGACCTTATAGAGCTTATCGCCAAACGTCAGATGGGGATATTGGGAAAGCGTAATACCATAGAAATTTTCAGTAAAACCGGTCTTATTCTCGACAGCGAGGCAAAGCTTGAAAATGATAACGCCGGGTATGAACAGCTTGAGGCGCTTACAATCGCGCTACATGAAAAATACGGCCCGGTTCCTATCATGGGATGTAAAATACCTGTGGCCAGACGAGCAAGAGAGCTTAACCTGAAACTTCCGCCCCTTTTTGCGTAAGATTACCCCCGGTTATTTTTTCCTCACCAGGCCTTCGGACAAAGTGGATGCGAGTTTTGGCGGGATGACCGCCAGTATTTTTCCTGCGGAGCGCTCTTTCATGGCGCCAAGCACCCTGATGGCGATGGAAATGTCTATCTGCTGTATGAGGGCGGCGGCGTTTTCCGGCGGCATCGCAGAGTATGTTTTCGCCAGTTTCTTGATCGATACTTTTTGCAGGTCGTCTCTGAGCTTGATCTGCTCGTCGATTTTGGCCTGGAGCGCTTTTAATTCGGAAATCTGCGCGTCTATATCCGATTTCATTGTGTCGATGCGCTCTTTTTCTCTTTTCAGTTTCTCTTCTTTGAGGTCTAGCTCTTTATTGCGTTTCTCCACATCCTTGATTATTTCTAAATCCAGCCCACCGGGGGCAGGGATCCGTGGCGCGGGATCAGAAGTGACCTCTTTTGGAGAGGATGCTGTGCCGGAGGCGTTTTTTCCGCTGGCCTGAGGCTCCTGGGCGAGCGCGGAAGACGCAGAGAGAGGTTTATCCACGACAAGCCCCTCGGCGCCTATAAGGATAATTTTGATGAGCATAAGAGCGCCGAGAGAGACGATCAGTTTTTTTCTGAATGTCGAGCCGGTTTTACGCATGGCTCATTTCCGTTCGTCCCGCGCGCATAATAGCCATCTCATCGTTCTCAATTCTTTCCTTGCGTGATTGTTCTTTGCTGTAGCGCTCTTTTAGCCTGTCACGGTGTAGCTCGATAGTCCTTCTTTTTTTCACGAGATCGAGAAGTTTTTTCCGTTCTAAATCTACATTCAGCTGGGTGACGCGCCGTAGCTCTTGATGAAACTTTATATCGAAATTGACGCCATCTAAATACTTGTCGTATAAAAGCAGGTGGGGCGAGTGAGTGGAGGCCTCATGGGTTTTTAATCTCCATGTCATGGCCGCATCTCTGCTGTTTTCCAGCTCCGTGATCTTGTTTATCTGGACGTACAGCCCTCTGTTGGCTATCGCAAGAGCGCGTTGCTGATCGTCTTCGAGGCTTTTGCGATATCTTAGTAGCGGCTCTAGCCTGTATCTGAACATTTTTCGTCAATCCGTAGATTACAATTTCTATCCCTGAATATTAATTCAGGAGCGTTTTTAATCTTTTAACAGAGTTTTCCAGAGTCTCCGACTCATTCATACCCTGCCTTAAGTATTGATTCATGGCGTCTATTTTGGCGATCGCGTTGTCGATGCGCGGGTTCGATCCGCCCACATACGCCCCTATATTGATGAGATCTTCGGCCTCCCTGTAGGTGGCGTATACCTCTTTAAAGCGGGTCGCCATATCCATATGCTCCGGCGAGGCCACATCTACCATGACACGGCTTATCGAGCCCAAAAGGTCGATGGCCGGGAAGTGGCCCAGAGAGGCGAGCCTTCTGGAGAGAAACAGATGTCCGTCCAGAATGGCCCTTGATGCGTCCGAGATAGGCTCGGAAATGTCGTCACCCTCGATAAGGACGGTATACAGCCCGGTGATAGAGCCGTCGCCATCGCTCATGCCGGCTCTTTCCAGAAGTTTAGGCAGGGCCGCGAAGACGGACGGAGTGTACCCTTTTGTGGCCGGCGGCTCCCCCACCGAGAGGCCGATCTCTCGCTGGGCCATGGCAAAACGAGTAAGGGAATCCATCATTAGCAGAACGCTTTTGCCCTGGTCGCGGAAATATTCGGCTATCGCCGTAGTCACGAACGCCGCCCTCATGCGAATAAGGGGAGGGTTGTCTGAAGTGGCCACCACAACCACAGAGCGTTTCATTCCTTCTTCGCCAAGGTTTTGCTCGATAAATTCTTTTACTTCTCTTCCGCGCTCACCGATGAGGCCGATGACATTGATGTCGGCGGTTGTATTTTTAGCCATCATGCCAAGAAGAACCGATTTGCCCACGCCTGTGCCGGAGAGTATGCCGATTCTTTGTCCTTTGCCGATGGTGAGAAGACCGTTAACGGCGCTGATTCCGAGGTCTAGAGGCTCCGAAATCCTTTTACGGCTTAACGGGTTGATCGGGTCTGAGTAAATCGGCCTTAAGGTTTTGCATAAAAGCGGCCCCCTGCCGTCGATAGGGGCTCCGAGCCCATCTATTACGCGGCCCAGAATGGAATCGTCTACCCTGATTTCCGCCAGTTCGCGCCGCCGGGCCGCGATATGGCAACCGGGTGATATACCGCGAGAGTCGCCAAGCGGCATCATAAGAATTCTATTGCCGATAAATCCGACAACTTCCGCCCCCACTGGATTGGATGAGCCGGTGGGGAAAATATCGCATGTCCCTCCTATGGGCAGATCGGGCCCGATTCCTTCGATCACCAGGCCGACGATGCGCGATACTTTGCCGGAGACTTTTATCGGTTTGCTATGTTTTAACGCTTTGCTGTACTTGGCGAAATCTACTTTAATCATCTTGTTGTCCGGCTATCTTTTGCGCCTGGCTTTCATCCAGAGTCTTAAGCAGTTGTTTTCTTAAAGATTCCAGCTGGATCTCCAGCCTGGCGTCGATCATTCCGATGTTGGTTTCCACCAGGCATCCGCCGCGGGCGATCAGGGGGTCGGCTTTAAAAGAGACTTTTTCAATGTCCTCTACTTCATTGCTTAACGCTGGTATGACCTTTTGGGCTTCGGCGATGTCTTCGGGATTGATTCTTATAGTCATCTCCTCTTTTGCCCGTAGTTCGTCGATTGCTTTGAGAACTACGTTTCGAGCCAGGGAAGGATCCTTGTCTACTTCTAGTCCTATAACTATATTGGCGATGTTGATAACGAGATCGATCATTTCCTTTTCGGCCTGCGCGTAATATTCTGAGCGTACCCGCGTTATTTCTTCGATAGCCGTCTTGAAGCTTTCGGTGACCGGCCTGGTTTTTTTAAGACCGTCACTGTAGCCTTTTTCATAGCCTTCCTTATGGCCCTCGGTTTGCGCCAGTTTGCGAATCTCATTGGCTTCGTCGCGCGCCTCTTTCACTATTTTGGTGGCTTCATCGAAAGAGCGGTTCAATATTTCGTCC
>DRJW01000177.1 GCA_011052055.1 Nitrospirota bacterium | reverse complement strand
TCTTAATCATGTTATATGTCCTAAGGACATATAACATGATTAAGAATGATTATATTAGAATGGGAAATGATAGTTAAGACCGTTATCCAGAAGCTTGGTAAACTAAGACAGCCTGTCGTTACTTTGAGCCAGCTTGGGGTTTTATTTTTTCGAGAATATATAAAGTCAGAAAATAAGCCGCCTGATCTTGAGGAATTTGATTCTGCTCTTCAAAGTCTTTTTGATGTAGGAGTTTTAACCATCCATAAAAAGTTTAAACCCAGGCATGTTTTTTATATTATTGGAAAAAATGATTCGTCTGTAGATGAAATAGCCTGCTCTGTTGATCCTTTTGCCTTTATCTCTCATTTGAGCGCCATGGAATATCATGGCCTTACAGACAGGCTTCCGAAAACTCTTTTTATTTCCACTCCTCCAATAAAAGATTGGCAGACTTTTGCCTCTCAAAAAATGAAAAGAGATTGTGGCGATTTCCGGGAATTGTATAACCAAACTGGATTTCCTCAAATGACACGGATACTTTTTAGCGCAATAAACAAAACTCCTGTGCATAGATATTCAAGTATTCATTTGGGCGCATATAAAGCTATAAAGGGCAAAGCGCTGAAAGTGTCAACTTTAGGCAGGACTTTTCTGGATATGGTTCGAGAGCCAGATTTATGTGGCGGCGTAAATCATGTGATTGATGTTTATAAAGAATTCGCTGGAAAATACGAAAAGCTGATAGTGAATGAAGTAGACAGGCGCGGTAATTTAATAGAGAAGACGCGCGCCGGGTATTTACTTGATGAGGCCTGTGGAATAAAGAGCAAAATTATTGATGGGTGGGCCAAAAGAGCGCAACGCGGAGGATCAAGAAAATTAGACCCAAAAGGTGAGTACAGCTCAAATTATTCTGAGCGCTGGAGCCTCTCTTTAAACAATGAATAACCCTGGTTTTGATAAATGCGATATAGAGCTATGGGTTGAAAAATCTCCAAATAATCGTGAACTTGAGTTAAGACAAGCCGTTCATACCGTCCTTTTAGCTATTTCTAATTCGGGGAAATTGCGAGAGCAAATGATAATGAAAGGAGCGATCCTTCTTGCGCTCAAATATGGAAGCTCAAGGTATACTAAAGATATCGATTTTTCGACATCAATAACCTTTCGAGACTTTAAATCAAAAATCGTTCCTATCTCTATTTGAGCGACATTTATCGCTAACCGTAGAGGAATTGAGCTACGGACTCGATTGCAGATTACAATCGGTCAATCTTAAACCAAATCGGACGGAAGGTAATTTTCAAACTCTTGTCCTGAAAGTTGGCTATGCGCAAAAAGGTACGCCACAACACAAAAGGCTTCTAAGGAAAAATTGTAATAACGTCCTTGAAATAGATTATAGCTTTAATGAAAAGATTTCCTCTAAAGAAACAATCACTCTTACTAATGGAGGAGAAATTCTTTCGTACAGTTTTACCGATCTTGTCGCGGAAAAACTAAGAGCCATCATACAACAGGAGCCTAGAAACAGAATAAGGCGTCAGGACGCCTATGATCTGTATCGTTTGTTTAAAAGCAATGAGCCTCAAAGTAACCAAAAAAAGAAAATATTGAAATCTCTAATTGAAAAGTCTGAATCGCGTAATCTACATGTTGCTAAGAATTCAATGGCAAACAAAGAAATAAAAAGACGCTCTAAAAAAGAGTATCATTTGTTAAAAAACGAAATAGAGGAAACGCTTCCTGGTTTCGACAAGGTATATTCTGCTGTTCAGGAATTCTATGAATCGCTTCCTTGGGAAAATGATTGATAGGAAATCGCCTATACCAGTTTCGCGAACCGTCTTTTTCCCACTTTCACCAGCTTCTCCCCGCCTTTGGCCAATCTGTACTCAGGGTCGGTGATCTTCTCCCCGTCCACGCTCACTGCCCCCTGCTGGATCATCCTCCGCCCGTCGGAGCCGCTCGACACGAGGCCTGCGTCGTTTAAGACTTTCGGGAGCCATACTTCGTCCGCTTTATCCCAGCTGACTTTATGAACCGGAATGTCGTCCGGCAATTTCTTTTTTTGAAACACCCGATCAAATTCGGCCTCAGCCATCTCCGCCGCCTTTGCAGAGTGATAACGGGTCACGATCTCTTTGCCCAGGTTTACTTTCGCCTGCTTCGGATGAAGACCGCCTGATTTTAAATCGGCTATCAATTTTTTGTACTCCTCGTTGGATATGTCAGACAGCAGTTCGTAGTATCGAATCATAAGCTCGTCGGAGACAGACATTATCTTCCCGAAAATTTCTTTTGGCGCCTCGCTGACGCCGATATAGTTGTCGTACGATTTACTCATTTTCCGCGCGCCGTCCGTCCCCTCCAGCAGGGGCATCGTTATGCAGACCTGTTGCTCGATCCCATAGCTTTTTTGCAGGTCGCGCCCCACAAGCAGGTTGAACTTCTGATCGTTCCCGCCAAGCTCTACGTCCGCCTCCAGCGCCACCGAATCGTATCCCTGGAGTAGTGGGTAAAGAAATTCGTGGATATATATCCCGCGCCCCTCGGCGTACCGTTTCGAAAAATCGTCCCGCTCAAGCATTCTGGCCACCGTATATTTTGCGCTGATTTCGATGAACTTGGCCGGGGTCAATTTATCGAGCCAGGCGCTGTTGAACACAACCTCGGTTTTTTCAGGATCGAGTATCTTGAACACCTGCTCTTTATAGGTAGCCGCGTTTTCGTTTATCTGCTCCGGCGTCAGGGGAGGGCGTGTCTCCGACGCGCCGGTAGGGTCGCCGATACGCCCGGTGAAATCGCCGATAAGAAACATCACGCGGTGCCCCAACTGCTGGAACTGCCGGAGCTTCTGGAGAAGCACCGTGTGCCCCAGGTGAAGATCGGGCGCCGTCGGGTCGAACCCGGC
>DRJW01000176.1 GCA_011052055.1 Nitrospirota bacterium | reverse complement strand
CAATCCCGGATGAGATCGCCACGGAAACCTACTGTTTCCTCGCGACGACAAAACTGTGTCCGCAGTGACATTGAGTGGAAAGTTGTTACCGGTGAAAGTCATGCGCCCGCGCGTGACTGGCGCAGAGTAAACCGCTCTTTGTCATACCGGACTTGATCCGGTATCTCATTCTTTCAGGCGCAAGACCCCGGATCGGTGTCCGGGGTAACAGTGTTGGCGTTACGCCAAATATGTAGGGGCAAACCTATCTGTTTGCCCATGAGGGCGGACACACAGGTCCGCCTCTACTATCTTGCCGCATCCTCTCAGGTTGATGTTCCAATTCAAAATATTTAAACGAAAACGATATAATAAGGATAATTTTAAAACGCCGCTATAACACATGGACTATGGCCTTGCTTCTAAATGACGACCGCGAAAAACGATAAGCTGGCAAGTTTGCGCGAGAGGTTTCCGCTGATTCATAACATCGTTATATCCGCCCCCAACCTGGTAAAGATCGAGACCGCAAGATCGGGAGCGAAGACCGGTCGGCTGGGCGCAAAGCGTGTCTGCTCTCTCTATGACCCTGTGGGGGAAGCCGTAAAATTCGCCGCCAGTCTTAAGATAAAGCCGGGCGATCATGTGGCGTTATACGGCGTAGGACTGGGATACCATCTGAAACCTCTGCTCGACGCCGTTGGAGACGACGGACAGGTTGTGGCGGCGGAGGCGAACGCATCTTTGCTTAAAGCGGCGATCGGCGTTATCGACGAACGGGTGATCGACGACGCCCGGCTGACGCTTGTTTGTGGCCGGGACGAGGAGTCTTTTCTGCCAGACTGGTCGAGAGCTTTTGCCGCTATGGATCCGGATCGAACGAAGGTCGCTATACATATTCCTTCGTTTCAGCTAATACCGGAAAATTTTCCCAAAACGAAAAACGCCGTCGAGATGATTAGAATGGAGCGTCGCTTTCCGCTGGTCATGGGCGGTTATCAAACAGACAATTTCAGGAAAAACCTGACAGTAGTTTTAAAATCCTCCGGTATAGCCACCCTTGCCGGAGCGATAAAAGGAGGCGTGGCGGCGGTGGTGGGCGCCGGGCCTTCGCTGGACAAACAGATTCCGTTTTTAAGCCAGTTTCGCTATTCTGCTGTTTTATGTTCTGACACGGCGGCGCCGGCCTTAATTAAACGGTCGATAATTCCTGATATGATTTTCACCGTGGATCCGCAAAAAGAGACAAAGCTTCACTTCGATATGGTAGGACAGCTTGACATTCCTCTCGCCCTCGTCCCGACCGCCAATTGTGACGTTGTGTCGCAATGGCCGGGGCCGCTTTATTTCGGGTTTATCGATCCTGGCCGCTTTTCCGGCCCGGCGCAAGCCTTCGCAAAGCGGATGGGCGCTTTGAAGTCTGGCGGCTCGGTCTCCTGTTTTGCGCTTGAGACAGCTCTTATGATGGAAGCTGAAACGGTAATTCTTTTCGGGCAGGATTTTTGTTTTAATCGCGATCAAATCCACGCCTCTGGCACAGTCCCCGCCATGCTTGGCGACAACATGTATGTGGATGAGGAGATTGTTTCAGAGCGCGATTATTTTGGAAGAGAAGTTAAAACCTCCCGGAGTCTTTACGGGTATCGCAGGGAATTTGAAAACCTCACAAAGTCATGCCGGGCTTCGGTGTACACATTGTCGCCCGAAGGGGTCTGTCTCGCCGGAATAGAGCCGATTCCATCTCCACTCCCGTATATGAGCGCAGTCGCAAACTCATGTTGTCTGGCTGATATAAAAAACCGGCCGAAACAAAAAGCAGGCGGCGAAGTTGCGCGGTCTTTTCTTGATTGGATCGACCGGATATGAAGGATTAGTCTATACTTCGCCTTATGGGAACCTCTAATAATCCATTTCTGCTACAATCGGCTGTGAAAGGCGCCATGCTTCGTTGCCGAGTCAAATTCGTTGACGAGTCAAATTCGTCCTCAGAGTAGT
>DRJW01000175.1 GCA_011052055.1 Nitrospirota bacterium | reverse complement strand
TTCTACTATTTATAATATATATTATACCAGCCTGCCAGGCCAGTTGTTATCTATAACAGCGCCTCGTCGATCATCTTGAGCGTTTCATTTCAATCGAGCGGTTTCGATGGCGTTTAAATTAAAGAAATGGGAAATTACTCGTAACAATCCAGCGAGTTATAGTGATAGATAGAACAAGCAAGCGGGGGTATTGTATAAGTGTTACAGGCTATGTCAATTGAGACATCCAAAAGAAATACGCTTTTTCGAATATTCCGTAAAACAAGATTTTCAGCTTGAACATGAAAGGAAGGCGCGGCCATTTCAGCGCCCCTTGCTCTCCTGTTTTAAATTTCGACTTACCGGTTTTTTTATTTTCATTTTCGTTTACATCCGGCGAAGTTACAGTATCCTTCAGTTTATCGGTCGGCTCTTTATCTGTGATGACAAACGGAGGGTTCGCGTAAGCGATCAGATCACTTTTTATTTCGGCGGGTATATCCTGACCGTTAAAGAACGCAACCATCAAAGAGAATCGTTGCTTAAAACCGTTGTATGTCGGCGCGGAGCTATGATATTGAGGGCCGACAATCAGCGCCCCTTCACTGCCGATGCCAGAGCCCCATGTAGGTTGGTCGTACTGGGGGCCGAAATATGAGCCGAAAGGATTAAGCCGTATGCTGAATATGGATTTCTTATTATTATATTCCATCTTCATGGGGCAAAAAGCAAAACTCGCAAGCGCGGTCTTGTCCATCGCGACAGCGATTCCTTTGCCTTTTGCGACCACTCCCACATATTCAGAAGTGATCTGATTATTTATATCGGCAAGGCTCAGGTTTTTTACTGAATGCCTGAAATAATCGATCTTGTAAGAAGAGTCTACGCCAAGATAATTCCTTTTTAATATTTTAAACGGGCTGGCTTTAGAGGCATGGTGAGAGAGGACAAGCTCCATCGGCGCGGCTTCCAGCCAACGGCTGTCGTACATTCTGGAAAGCGATGGATGTCCCCCAAAAAACAGATCGCTCATCGGCGTTTGCGGATACGAAATGTCACTCTCTATAAAAAGATATGGAACGCCTTTTATCAAGGTTAATTTGTAGTTCACATGGCCCGCTTTGGCGCCAGCTACTTCGCCCATTGGCCAATCGGCCGACAGCCGTAAAGTCGCGACCCCGTTCGAGCCGTTGCTTTCAACCGTGATATCGAATTTGGAAGGAGAGAATCTCTTCACGCCTTCCTCCGTTCGATAATTGATATATGGCGTAAAACTTCCATTTCCCAATTGCGCGGCTCCTTTATAGCGGACGCTTTCGGCAAAGCCGTTTTTGGAAAATCGCGCTGTGATAAATTCGTTTCTCAATATTGTTGGTGAAGCTTGAGCCGATCCGCCAGTATTTTTAATATCGGCCGCTTTTTGTGATTGCGGCGACAGAAAATATATCCCGTCGCTCATGGGATGATTTGAGGGGACGTAAAGCCTGATTTTACAGATTATATTTTTATCATCACGGGAAATATCGATCAGATATGGGGTAATGATCTCATTAAACATTGAAATTATTTTGAAATTACTATTTCCCCCGATACTCTTACCTGCGACGTTAAACGTAAGAAACCTTCCGTTTTCCCGGGCGCTGTCGGCATGGCCGTTTAAAAAATAAAATGCTATCGATGAAGCGTTTTCGTCATACTTGCGTCGGGCCACCTCCGGTTTGTCCAGCAGTTTGTAAACAACATCCAAAGCATGGCTTAAGGCCCGGTTCGAATAGTTATCCATATCTTTTATTATCCGCTCGACAGATTTCGCCCGGTCTTTCGCCAAAAATGGAGCGGCTATTCCGTAATTGGTTGTCGATAACAGTTTTAAGCGCTCATTTACAGATTCATCAAGCGCCTTTCGAACATTGCGCGGCGCAGGAATATGCCCGGCTTTATAAATTCTCTCGATCAATCTATGCGTCCGTCTGTTATCGAGCGCCTTCGTCCAGTATTTTTGGCTTGACGACTTTTCCGCCCATGAATTGTATCCGTTGAAGTTTCCATCAGCCGTGTCCTGCCCGAAAGATATTTCGCCGACCGGCCCATGATTTTCAAGATAATCGGAAAGCGTAGTGAATCCAATGTAATCAAGCGTGGACACTTCGCCGATCAATTGATCCAGTCCCCTGGCGTTGGAAAGCCAGCTCAGGTACCAGGGTAGGGCGTATCCATACCAGTAAGGATCGTCTGCGTCGGAATTTATAAAAATAAGCGTATCTCCTTTTATCTCGCCTGAGATCTGTTTTTTGTGTAGCTTGCTCGCCCAAAGTCGAAGGCTCCCGTTTTCTATAAGGTCGCCTGTGTTGTAAGCGGGAATTAACGTTATGCTCTCCCCCGTCTCAGTGTTTGAATATCGAAGCGGGTTGTGAGCCTCATAGTCTGGCAGGGGGCGTATGAAAGTTCGTATTGCGTCGAAAGCAATGGCGCTATGGTACAGGACAACCGCTTCGATACCCAATTTTTTATATAGCCGAAAGTCTCCCGGCGTGGTCATCATCTCCTGGGGCCTGACAATGGGGCCAAATCGTCCAAAAATATCTTTTACTCCGCTCTTATTTTCATTGGAGATGGCCTTTTGGATGGAGGCGGTAAACTCTTTTTCCGTGAGGGCCGAGGCAAGCGCGTTGTTGTATGACATGAGTATTACCTCGTCGCCCCTTATCCTCACCCGCGTTTTAATATTATCTATTATGTCTGGCGCGAATTCAGGCAGGATTTTATGTAGCGAGAACATGTTGTCGAAATCCCATACCGCTTTTACACCAACGCCCATATCGTTATATTTTTCCAGAGTATTGATCGTTTTTCTTATGATCCTTATATCCGGGGCGAATCCTGCTTCGTCGTTGGTGTCGCCTCTGAAGGAATGCCGGAGGTTTACATGAAAACCTAGCGCTATATATACCTT
>DRJW01000174.1 GCA_011052055.1 Nitrospirota bacterium | reverse complement strand
TGGCGAAATCCCGTTTCTCCTGGGACAACCTGGCATTCCAGAATTGTTTAAACCGCTCCCACTGATCGAAGTTGTCCGCTTGACGAATAAACCTTATGATGAACCTGGTATCGTAATCGCCTTCATCGCGCATCTTGATGATATTTTCTGTGTTGGATACTACACGGTCGAAATCCGCGCCATGGCGTATCTTTTCGTATGTTTGCTTGTCGATTCCGTCAATGCTTATAATAATTGTTTCAATGCCAGACTCAAGCAGGCCCCTCCGCCTGTCCGCATCCATCAGATCCGCGTTCGTCGAGATAGCAAGATTGCAAAAGCCCCTTTCCTTTAGTAGCCCTATCCTTTCAAACAAATGATGGTCGAGTAGCGGCTCTCCAAGAGACCAGAGGTCGACTCTTTCGATTTCATTTACATAAGGGGCCATCGAATCGACAATGGAGTGGAACAACTCCATTGTCATCACGCCTTTTTTGCGTTTGGTTGGCATATCAATAAAACACATAGGACAACTAAGATTGCAACCGAAAACAGTCTCTATGGCAAGCTCCTTTGGGATCAGCTTCCGGCTTTCAGTCGCGGTGGGCGCGGCGCTTTCAGACATTTCCTTATTACTCATCAAACAATGTTCCTGGTTGTATACGCGTCGATAATTTCTACGCCACCTTCACTGTATAACACCGTGCATTGGGCGCAAAGAGGTATTCGGTTTTTTTCGCCGTCCAGGTGAAGCCGTCTGATGTTTTCAAATCCTGTCGAGTTGAAAATATCGATCGGCGGCGTTTCCAGAGCCGATCCTTGAGCATACTTGAACTTGGGCGTATCTTCGCAACAAAGGGGAACGGTTCCGTCGCTGAGCACTATCAGCCGCTCGAAAACCTGGTTGCATGGCGCCTTTTCGATGTCCCGGTCAATCTTGTCACTGACAAGATTTTCTTTGGAGCTAACTTCGCCTCCCATGGTGTTCATGTCGTACGCTATTATCAAGTCCCCTTTGTCGAACGAAAGTTTTGGCGCCCAGTATTCCTTGAATCCCTCCCACTCGTCCAGGTTGCTTTCCTGTCTTATGAATCTGATAACAAACCTTGTGGGGTATGAGCTATCGTCTCTAAGTTTTATGGCGGCGGCGCAATTGCCCACGACTCTCTCGAATGTTACTCCTGGCCTTATGCTCTCATGGGTGCGCTTGCTGACTCCATCGACGCTGAATATCACCGTTTCGACACCGGTATAAAGCAGACGCTCCCTTTTATCTTCATTGAGCAAGTCCGCGTTTGTGGATATCGCCAGGTTTGTGAAGCCCCGTTTTTTCATGTACGCGATTCTGTCGAAGATATGCGGATCGAGTAGCGGCTCGCCGAGACCAAACAAGTCCACCTTTTCTATCTCACCGCTGAATGGAGCCATAACATCGACAATCGCCTTGAAGACGCCCATTGACATGGGCCCCTTTTTCCGCGTCGGCGGCAGACTTAGCGCGCACATGCCGCAACTTGCGTTGCAACTATATATTGTTTCAATCTGAAAACGTTTCGGTACCCGGACGCTCCCCTTCGCTGAATTGCGTTGATTGTCATTCATGATTAATGCAGTTTTTCTATCTGCTCAAGATATTCGCCAGACACGGGATAAGCGGTATCTTTTTGTCTAAGCTCGGAGATCAGGTGATAGTAATAATCCAGCGTTTCATCGGGCATCGACGTCATATTCTCCATCCGATCTTTGTAGTCGCTCTTCGTTTCCCAGGGGAATCCGATGATAAGGTTAACCGAAGGACGGATATCGTATTTTCTCATCATTGCTATAACGCCAAGGCTTATCGGGAACTGGACCTGGTTAACTTTGCGGGCCACGTTTACCAGCGTAACGGAATTGTATTCAGATTTTTTCATCTCAATCCACCTAAATCACTTGAGCGCCTGATGAATAATATTTTTATTATTCAAGACCAGTTCGTCAGCATTCGGACGAAGCCAGTCCAGGCTGGAAAAATCCCTGGTAATATGCGTTATTGTCCTTATTTTCTCTTCACCGCGCGCGCGCGCCACGAGGTCTACCGAAGGTGAGTTGACGCTTTTAATGTCGTCGATAACTACGATAGCGCCGGTTTGACAGGCGTTTGCTATTATCGGGCTCCATTCCACCGGAGATGAGGAATTAATTGAAAACAACGACGCCTCTTTGCCCTTATCCTTTAACGCCTCAATGAGACCACGGCCCTGGGGGATCGAAAAGTTAAAGCATGCTATCGTCACATCCGCGCCGTCTGTATACTGGAGCCAGCCGCCGTCCGCTTCACAGCTTATCACCTGCTCGAAATCGATCAATTCCCTGCCGAACAATCTCTGGCTTAAGCCGATAATTCTGAAACCCGGGGAGACGAGATGCGCGCCGATGATTTTTTCCGCGTCGCGCCGGTTGGTGATAGCGTAGCCAGGTATGCGGGCTATGGAGCAAAAGTCGGCAAGGTTGTTCAGGCTCGATTGCATTCCCTGATAACCGTTATCCACCACGACGGCCAATATCGTAAACGACGCGGATGGCTTAAATACGCGAATATAATTATATGTGTTAACCAACTGATCAATTCCCAACAGCAGAAAGTCGAGTTGTTTCATTATATAAATGGATGAGACTCCGTTTCTCATCATCCCGAAACCTGCTCCAACCAGGGTGTTTTCGCTATTCTGGGTGTTGAGAACACGGCATCCAGTCTCTTTTTCGATTCCACGGGACAATCCAGATACGCACGATCCGGTTCCGACATTCTGTCCGAATACTATGACGCCCTTTTTATCCTTGAGCGCTTTTTTTAGTTCCTGATTAACGAAACCTACATAATTCATGGAAGCTCTCCAGACAAGTTTTGAAGCTGGTTTTTTACAAGCTTGTCGAACTCAGTTTCATCTAAGCGGCTTTTCAGGACAAAAACCGGGTCGGCTTCCGAATTTTCGATAACCGGGCCATCGCCAATGTTGACGGTCTTCGCCGGCCCGGCGTGATAATTGATGAATTTTCCCTCAGGGTAATCTTCGGTTTTCATTGTCCAGTGGCCAAGGGTGGTCAGCAGAACGTGGACTATCACCGGCTCATTCTTATCCATCGTCCACTCCCGGATATCTCGAAGCGTTTCAATATACCGGGCAATATCGTTGCCCTCCATGGTGTCGTGGCGAATGCCAAAAGCTTTTGCCAGTTGATTCAGGTCGATTTCACATCTACGCTCATGAATGCGGGACGCCAAAGACCAGCCGTTGTCTTCAACAATAACTATTACGCGCAAGCCGAATGTTTTCATAAAAGTTAGACTTTCATAAAATGCGCCTTCCTCCATGGCGCCGTCGCCGGTGACAACAATGACGACGCTTTCTTTTTCTCTGGTTTTATTCGCAAGGGCCATGCCGGAGGCCACAGGCAAATTGTTGCCAAGTATGCTGGATGTATAGGCGACCCCCTCGCTTTTGCGCGATAGGTTCATAGACCCCAGCCATCCCCCCCCGGCTCCCTCGGGTTTTAGAAGATATTCGTCTATTTCTTCTTTTACAGAGCCTGACCTGGCAAGATTGTAATGAATGTTTCTATGGGAAAGGACAAGCTGGTCTTCGGGCTCCATCGTTTGGCTCACCGCCACGGCAATGGCTTCGTGTCCTAAAGCAAGGTGAATCGGAACCTTGAAATCTCCGTTTTTATATCTCTCGTTAACGACAAGCTGTCCCAGGCGCACCATGAGCAGGTCGTTCGCGGCTTTTTCGCTCATCTCAGACACGTTCATTTTTTTCATCAGAAACAACCAGTTTGTCCATTCAGCTTTTCTCTATGCCGCCTAAGGTTTTTTTAAACTCGGCGAATGTGCCGTAACGCGAATGGGCCACGGATATCACAGGATTATCTTCAATACCCCATTCCACGCGTAAGTCGGCGTCGTTCCATATTATTCCGGTCCCATGGGCTTGGGAATAAACATTGTCCGACTTGACGATTATGTCGCAATTATCGGTAAGCGAAAGGCATCCGTGAGCGAATCCCCGTTTGACATACAAGGAGCGGCCTGCGCCGCCTTCGAGGGTGACGCTGTCCCATTGCCCGAAGGTGTCACTACCTGCTCTTAAGTCAACCACAATCCACAACATTTTTCCCTTGAGAGCGGTAATAAATTTCCCTTCAGCATATGGGTGCGTTTGGACGTGAAAACCTCGCAGTGTGCCCTTTGTTTTAGTGTGGGAATGGCTTTCCTGAACCCAATCTATCGCAAGATCGCTTTCTTTCAGCAGATTCCGGTCGAAGGTTCGTACAAGAAAACCACGGTTGTCCTCATGTTTGGTTGAAATGATATCGTATGTCCCTTTCAATTTTTTCCCCCTCACTTCCATACCGGCCCTCCGATAACCATGAGAGAATAATGTCCCCGTATCGTCTTCACACGATCCAGTGAATATGCATGAAATCCGCAACGGGACATAAGACGCAAAAGAGTGTGCGGATCAAACATCCAGAGATGGCACGAGTTGAAAATATCATCGTCTTGCTGTTTGAGATCGAAAGCTATCGCGTCCGGTACTTCTATATATATGAATGAACGCTCGGAAAGGTCGGCTTTAACATCGGTCAAAAGGGAGTCTGGATCGGAAATATGCTCAAGGCTGAAAACAAGCGATATCAAGTCGAACTTGTGATCGAAAAGACCGCTCATATACTTTTTCTGGACATACGGGATTTGATATTCCTCTTGCAAAAACCGCCCCTCTTCGCTGGGGTCGGCCACGCTTGAGCGCCATTGATCGTCCTTGAATTCGTAAGCGAAGACGCCGGTCGCCCCTCCGATATCAAGCATTTCATAAGGAGGTTTCCCTGCTGGCGCGACGCCATCCTCAAAAACGTCTCCCATCTTTTCTTTTATCCACTTCACCCTGCGTCTGGTTTCAGACTGTTCGTCAGGCAACTTTATCACCCGCCTGAACATATCGACGGCGCTCTCTTTCCTCCAAAAACTGCCGGGATCCCGATATATCTTTTCGTAAAGTAAATCCAGGATATCCGCAGGCCTGGAATATATTGAATAGTGGAATCCGCATCCCAGGCATTTGATCCATTTCCTGAAGTAATTCTCTTCAATAACCCCCGCCGCCTCTTCATACTTGTCGGGCGCATCGTAGGAAATCTTTTCTTCATGATCCAAAGAGCCGCAAATCAGGCAAATATTTTCGGCGCGCATCGCTTTATTCCGTGGCTTGTAGCCCAAGAGCGGGCAGAATGGACTTAAGACCAGTTTCCAAATCGATGGCCGGTCTCCAGTCAATAAGCGATCCCGCTTTCCTCCCTGAAACGGCTCTGACGCTGGGGCTGTCGGGAGTGGTCTCAGCCACGTCAGGAGTTTTGCCTAGAACTCGTTTGGCCGTCTTGATGACTTCACCAAGGGAAATAAGCCTGGACCCTTGAAGATTGATTGTGTTAAAGCCTTCCGCCCCGATAGACTTGATGATTCCCGATGCGATGTCGGAGACGTGAATAAACGCCCTGGCAGTCCCAAGAGAGCCCACAGACACTTCGTCTTTCGTGCCAACGGCGTAAGTCAACGATTCGACAGCCGACCAGTTGGCCGTTCTAGGACCATAGATAATCCCGAACCTCAGGATCATCACGTCGCAGAATCCTTTGAGATATTTCTGTCTTAAATTGGCTTCACTAACAAGTTTAGATAACGCATATTCTGAATCCAGTTTCATCGCGTTAATCGTCGAGCCTTCCAGTTTCGTTTCGTTTTCAACGAAACTGTCGTATACCCATTCGGTAGAAGCGAAAATAAACTGCTTGGCCCCTCGCTCGACGGCGGCGTCCATCAGGTTTAGCGTGCCCATGACATTGACGTCGAAACATTCGTAAGCGTTGTCCCGGCAATCCGCGTCTCTGGACAGGGCGGCAAGGTGGATAACAGCGTCCACACTTTCGGGAATGACTTCCCTGATGCCGGGTGAGCGTATATCCACCGCAAACCGCCCAGGCGTCTCCTCGCTTACCAAATCGGCCCCGGTCACTTTAATTTCGTTGGCTTCGCATTGCGAAATAAGCTCTTTTCCTATAAAGCTTTCCGATCCGGTTATGAAAACATATTTTTTCATTTGTCCAGATTTCAAGGTTAGTCCCCCCCCGCTATGGTGATAAACTCCCCGGTAATGAAATTTCCTGCGTCGGAGATAAGATGCAGAGCCATCAACGCTACGTCTTCGGGACGGCCCGCGCGTTTCAGCGGAATCATGTTAATCCTCTTCTTGAAGCGGGTCTCACTGTATCCTTCAACCTTGTTGTGCATTCCCGAATCGATAACGCCGCACCTGATCGAGTTGACAAGTATGTTGAAGGGGGCGCCAGCGCGCGCAAAACCTGCTGTCATCGCGTCAAGCGCGGCTTTAGAGGAGGCGTAATGGATATTGTTCGCACTGCCTCCATATTTTGCAGAGACTGTGCTGATGTTTATTATTCTCCCGCCTCCCGACTTTTTCATCTCCTCAAAGACCTCTTTTATAAGAAAAAAAGGAGCTTTTGCGTTAAGAGTATATGTATTCTCCCAATCGGTATGGTCAAGCTCTGAAAAATGACCGTAACCGAAGACGCCGCCTGCGTTATTTACAAGGCCGTCGACTCCTCCGAATTCCTCGGCAAACGATCTGGTTAAATCCTCCGGAGCGCCGGGCTCTAAAAAGTCTGCCTTGAATATTTTCGCCTCTCCTCCCGATTCCCGAATTCCGGCGGCGACTTGTTCAGCCTTTTTTTTACTGCTGGAATAATGAACTCCTACTTTGGCCCCGTGATGGCCTAAAGCAAGGGCGATGCTGGCGCCTATTCCTGAACCGGCCCCGGTCACCAGAATTTTTTTTCCTTTAACGCCTCCGTTCATAATCAAAACTCGCGCTGACGGCTAAAAGTAAAACTATTTTCTTGCCCCAACCTTTTGCAGAAAGCCTTTTGGATTCGATGTGACCTCAAGACGGTTGTAGTAGGTGTCTATTCTCCATTCGTCATTACCTGCGACAAATTCCTCAATGGCTTTCAGCGGATTATCTTCGCGCCACTCTTTTTTGCCCTCAGGAAGACTCCACATCATTTCCTGGGCTCCATCCATCACAACCATATAGCTTCCTTGCGTAACAAAAGGGCCGTAAAGCTCCATTTCGCGCAGAACATGGGCGCGGGAATGGTTTGAATCGAGCGCCACAAGCACCGTCCGCTTCGCTTCAACTATCCCCCGGATCCGCTCAACCGCTTTATTACCAGTCGAGTTTTCCTCAATCAAGGTTATCCTTTTGGATAAAGGATGGCTTCGAATCGCGATATCGTTGTATTTCCGTATTTCGATATCTATACCAATAACCTCGCCTTTGCCAATCAATTCCAATATGGAAGCGTAAAGGATCGCCGCGCCCCCGTGAGCCACTCCGGTTTCAACAATAACATCCGGTCTTAATTTCCAGATAAGCTCCTGCATCATTACAATGTCGTTGGGATACTGGATAATAGGAATCCCAAGCCAAGTGGGCTCGTACATTAATTTGCGGTGACATGAGGCCTTGAGCCACAGCTCTGCGGCCAACTTGAATCCCTCATCGCTGTAAAGATCCACAGCGCGTTTGCCATCACCTGACTCTACCCAAAATTTCATTTCTAATTCTCCGGAACAAGTCAGTCGTGTACGTAGATTATCTTGCTTCCCTGCCCCTCGAATTTGAACGGGCTTTCTTTAAGGTCAGACAACGCCAGGCGAACGTTATCCTGTTTTTCTTCATGGCAGTACAACAGAAGGAATCCTCCGCCACCCGCGCCTACGATCTTGCCGCCCAGCGCTCCGGCGCGCCGCGCTGACTCATACCACTTATCAATCGCCTCTGTGGAAATTCCCGAAGCCAGTTTTTTCTTGAGTAGCCATGCTTCGTGCAGGATTTCTCCGATAGAATCGAAATCTCCTCGCATCAGACATTCCCGGATACTCTTCGCCATATCAACCATTTTGTGGTGGTATTCAAGTTTACTTTTGATAGAGGCTTTTTGTTCCTTCAGGATCGTCGAGGATATCCTCTCTATACCAGTGTAAAAGAGCATCAGTCTTTTATTGAGCTCTTCTTTGACATTCAACCTGCAAATTACCGGGTCAACGAACACACTCTCGTCAGAGTTAAACTGAATATAATTAATACCGCCATATGCGGTTATATACTGGTCTTGCTTGCCGATCGGGTGCTGAAGCGTATCGATTTCAATTTGGCACGCCTCTCTGGCCAGCCGCTCTGCTGACGCGTGCTTTCCCTGAAAGGCGTAGAGAGCGTTTAGCGCTCCAACAGCAAGACCACTTGATGAGCCGAGCCCTACACCGGCGGAGCCCAGAGGGATATCCCCCACGTAAACGATTTCAATTCCCTTTTCAACTCCAGCGATCTTGAGCGCCTCGCGAATGATATTGTGCTCCACCTTGTCGACGGTATCGACGATTTCTGTCCTTGAATAGCTGACCCTGATAAGATCATCGAACTTTTTATTTACAGTTATATAAATATATTTGTTGATCGCCGCGCTTACAACCACGCCGGGCCCCGAGCCGTTGCTGTAGTATTCGCCGATGTCCGTTCCTCCTCCAGCGAAGCTAATCCTAAGAGGTGTTCTGGATATTATCATTCAGTCTTCTTTCTTCTTCAAGCTTGCCATGCTTTCCATAGTACGCGTTACTCCTTCGCGAAGGCTCAGTCTGGCCGTCCACCCGACTTCGGTCGCCGTTCGTGATGTATCAGCGAGATAGTGGAGGCTTTCATCCGTTGCGGTATCATCCGCCGGCCTGTCCTCGAACGGCTCGGCCCCTGCGACTGACAGCGCCAACTTAGCCACTTCACCACACGAAGTAAGCGTTCCAGATCCCACATTGTACACCGAATTAGGGAGCTCCCGCTCCAAAGCCATCGTGATGCATTCAGCCACGTCATCTATATATACAAAGTCATGTCTTGCGCCGGGGCTCTTGATAATAGGCTCCTGTCCCAATGCCACGCATTCGAGTGTATAGGGAATCAGAGAGGTCGATCTTTGTCCCGGGCCGTAAACGAAAAATAATCTCAACCATATAAATGCGGCGCTCTTCTTCCGGAAAATTTCCAGCCCTTCTTCATAAAGCCTGATTTTCGCCGCTGAAAAAGGGCTCTTATTATCCTTTCGGGAGTCTTCGGTCAACGGCTCGCGCCGAGGTTCGTATTCCCAGCAACTGCCTGAAGACAAGACACTCTTTATTTCCATATCGGCGAGAAGCCTGAAAAAATTAGCCCCCATTTCCACGTTTTTCCTGCATAGTCGCTGGCTATAATCGGGAAGCCCTTCCCATGCAAGGTGGATAACGGAATCCGGGCGGAATCTTTTGAGTGAATATTTTATTTTTTTTAAATCGGAAAGGTCCGACACCAGAACGTTAACATTTTCCTGGAATGGAGTTACGCCGCTTACCGCCTCTTCGCTCCTGCTTAAAACGAGAACCTCATGGCCTTTTTGCGCCAGCCTCAAGATAACCGCCGACCCGATAAAGCCCGTTCCGCCGGTCAAGAATATTTTCAATTGAGAGCCATAGTAGGAGAAAAACGTTTGTACGGTATATCGAAACGATATTCTGTTCAGGTTATCTCATCCTGGAAAAAGATAAAGTCTTTGCCGTATTCAAACCCCATTTCGCCCAACGCCGCAAATATATTCTTCTTGCCGGGAAGCGATGCCACGATAATTAAATCAAAATCTCTTTTCATCAGCGCCTCGGGTCTGATTATAGCATGCCCTCTAAATGATTCGCCCCATTTCGCCCTGGCGCTATCCACGAAATACTTGATCTCCCAGCCATACCGTAGCGCCATATCCATTGCCTGCATTCCCCCCTGGCCAGCGCCGTAAATTACAGTTTTTTTTCCAGATTCCATAACATGGGGAAGCTTTAGCGAAAGTGTAAAATCATTAATCACCACCTGATCTTGGGAGAATATATAGTCTTTCCCCCGCTCGAATCCGATATCATCCATGTATTTAACCGCAAGCTTATGATCTACTAATGAGGAGATCACCAGCAGGTCAAATTCGCGACTTTTAAGAATTTCCGGATTTCTTATCCTGTAACCGCTCATGGAGCTGTTCCATTTGCTCTTATCAGTATCGACAAACCAGATGATTTTCCATCCGCACATCGCCGCCAGGTCAACTACTGCGAATCCTCCATGATCCGCGCCAAAAATAACTATTTTCTTGCATCCTGCGGTAACAGAAATTCTTTTGACCATATTTGCTAGCTTAGAAATCGCCCCTGCTCCAGTCGTAAGGGATTTCGCCCGAGTGAGGATCTATCCTGAGATATTTTAAGCTTGGGTCGTGGGGCTCGGAGGCGACGTTGCACAAGATAGAAAAGGGACTTCCAAGCCCTTTTGATCCATTAGCTATGCCAGGGGGGATATGCACAAGGCAGTAATTGTCTTCGCCGATAAAAATTTCCTGCAATGTTTCGTAAGTCCGCGAATGATCCCTCATGTCATATAACGCCAGCTTGATCATTCCAAACACGCAGATGTAATTCAGTTTCAGTGTCTTGTGGACATGCCATCCGTTGATAACACCAGCATAAAGTTTCTTGAAATAAACTTCACCAAACTCGTTCAGGATATTGTCGCTTCGAACGCCATGCATGATTGTTCCACGCTCGTCCGGTATCCTCCTCAGGGGGCGGACAACCACACCCTCGATTCCCCCTTGCCGCGCCTCCATTATTTGCCCTTGCCGCTGATGACCGAAGGGTTTCCCGGAAAGGGGACAATGAGCCGACCGCCAAAACCAAAGCGATCAGATAAAATTCCCTTTATTTCCTGTAAAAAATTCCAGGCCAGAATAAAAACCGTATCTGGGTTTGTTTTCATAACCTCTTCAGGACTGCTGATCGGGATATGTGAGCCGGCGGTGTACAGCTTCTGCTTCATCAGATTTTGATCGGCGATTACGCTTAAATGTTGCGCTCCTATACCGCAGAAATTAAGCAAGGTGGAGCTTCTTGCCGAAGCGCCGTACCCGATGATTCTGGCTCCGCTGTCTAGCTGGTTTTCGAGGATGTTCATTGTAAGTTTTTTATGCGCTTGCGAGTCGGCGCTGAAGTTTTCCCATGAACCCAGCTCATTTACACCTGCCTCCGCCTCATGCGTCAACAGTCGCTCCACAGCCATGGATGCCTGGCGCCCCGCTTTTCGCGCGAAAATTATCAGCGATCCTCCGCTGATGGGGCTTTTAGAGATGTCAAATATTTCAAGATCATGATTATGGAGCAGGGTCGATATGCTTTCAAGGGTAAAGTAGCAAAGATGCTCGTGATATATCGAGTCGTAATGGAGTTGCCGCTGGATAATTGCGCCGTAGTGCGCCTCGATCACCGCAAGCCCATCGTCCGCCATGACCGAACGCATGCCTCGGACAAAATCGCTAAGATTGGCGACATGGGGCAAGACATTTCTGGCTATAACAACGCGGGCGGGACCATGTTCTTTTAACAATTCGTTGGCAAGATCATCACCAAAAAAACCGCAGTGAGTCCTGACGCCTTCCCGGCGGGCCATCTGAACCACATTTTCGGCGGGATCAACACCCAGAACCTTTACTCCTTTTGCCATGAATGGTTTCAGGAAGGTGCCATCGTTGCTGGCCAGTTCCAACACATACGATCCGTTGTCAAAACTTTGCGCCCTTAACAGAGTTTCTTCACAAAACATATTGGCATGAGTCTGGGCAGTGGATGAGGTTCCAGTTACCCAGACATAGTTTGAAAACAACTCCTTTGGGTCGGCGGTATGGTTAAGTTGCACGAGGCGGCAATTTTCACACCAGCTCAGTTCCAGTGGGTATCGGCGCTCGGCGTTTTCAGGATCGGCCAGCAAAGCGTTGGCAAAGGGCTGGGCGCCCATATCAAAAAATTTATGGATGCCTTTGTCGCCACATGACCGGCACTGATTAATCTTGTTAATCAATTCCCGACCCACCGCAGATCTTCAGTTAGCTTGTTTTCTTGCATCAGGCGGCGCAATTGGGCCAGCCGTACGCAACGCGGGCCGCGAAAATCCTCCTGATTGAAGTTGACACGATCAAAAAGCTCTACTAATTCGCGGCCACCCCGAACAAGATCCCATTCCGGCTGATAATAATCGCGCAAAACTTTTAATATCTTTGCAAAGCTTACCCGGTACGTTCTTGAGTCGGCCCCGTGTTCCCCCGTAAATACCAGGTCAGCGCCCGGCACGCAACGTTGCGCCGCTTCGCCAAGATCGCGCACGGTATAGTTTCCTTCTGGAACGCCAACGTTGAACGCCTGTCCAGCGACAAGCCCTGGGGGCGCCTCGACTCCGGCGATAAACGCCGAGCAGACGTCTTTTACATGAACGACCGGCCGCCATGGCGAGCCGTCGCTTTTTATTTCGATGCGGCCTGTTGTATACCCGCATGCAACCAGATTGTTAAAAACGATATCGCACCTTAGTTTTGGACTTGCTCCAAAGACTGTAGATGGCCTGAGTGCGGTCACAATAAACGTATCGTCGTTCATTCGCTCCATCAGCCATTGCTCCATTTGCCATTTCGTCCGCGCATAAGAAGTGATCGGATTTTTAGCGCTTTTGTCCTCGTCGAGCTCGCCGCCTGTTTCGGAGATGCCGTACATACTCTGGGACGACGCGTATATGAACCGTTTCACGCCGGCTTGCTTGGCCACTGTGGCCAGGTGTTGCGCCCCTGAGAGGTTGATCTCCTCGGTGGCGGCCGGCCGAAGCTCTCCGAGAGGATCGTTGGACAAGGCCGATAAATGAATAACGTAATCCACACCCTCAAAATCCATGGGGGAGGCGTCCCGTATATCTTTTGTTATTTGCGTTAGCCCATGCTCCGGGGGATCGTACAACAGACATTCCCTGCCGTATAGATTCGCGTCATATCCAATCACTTGATATCCGCGTTCGGCCAGCATCGGCGTCAGAACCGACCCTATGTAGCCAAGATTTCCGGTAACCAGCGTTTTTTTCATCCGGTTGCCTGTGAAACGGTTACCGAATTGCCCAGTATGGCGCCAACAAGGTCAAGCAATGATTTATCCTTCGATACGAGAAGACAAGGACATCCCGCAGCGTCACCCGCCTGCTTGTCCCTGATATCATCGCCTATAAAGTATGTCTTTGTAAGGTCAAGGTGGAATTCGCGTTGCGCCATATACAACATGCCTGGCAGTGGCTTACGGCATTCGCAATCGTCATCCCACCCGTGCGGGCAGTAATAGATCGCGTCGAGGGAAAGGTTTGCGTTCTCCAGATCCCCGCTCATCTTTTTGTGTATATCTTCTACCTCCTGTTTTGTCATAATGCCCCTGGCGACACCCGCCTGGTTCGTGATGACTATAATAGTGTATCCGTTGGCCCTTAGAAGCCGGATCGCCTCCACACTTCCAGGAAGCCACTTGAACTGGCTCCACTTCTCAACATATTGCGCCTTTGGCGGTTTCTCGTTGAGAACACCATCCCGATCAAGAATAACCGCAGGCCGGCGCGCAAGAAACCGTTTGGTTGTTTGCATGCGGTCACGCGAGCCTATGCTGTAATACCGGTGATCGGTGACAAAGGCGGTTAATTCTCCTTTTTCAGCAAGTTTTGGATATGCAGTCCCCTCGAATGATACGTTTCCGGAATCAATGGCGGGAAAAACTGCGTCTCTTTTAATTAACGCGTATCCTATATCCACTCCCTTCAGACCATGCGAGGCGCGGCTTTTGTCGTAAAACTCCACCACTCCGTTCTCCCCAAGGCGCACGTTGTCTTTCGTATAATCATCCTTGTTGGAATATACAGTGATCTGAGCGCTGGCTCTCGAACGCTTGAAACGCTCCCACATTTCGTCCGCTCTTAACGGCCAGTAGTTATCGCAATACATCAGCAAGAAACAGGGGTCGAGCATATCCCTGGCGCGCTTTATGCGCGCGCCTGTGTCGTTTTCAATTTGTGTAACCGAATATTCAATTGAAACACCAAACGATTCCCCATCTTTGAAGTGATTTCGGATTTTGTCTGGCAAATATCCGAGTAGCAGGAGGATTTTTTCAAAACCGTTTTCCTTCAGGTTTTCAATCAGGTATTCCAAAAATGGCCTCCCATTCACAAGAATCATCGGCTTGGGAGTTGATTGTGTAAGTGGGCGTAACCTTAAACCCTTTCCACCTGCTAGAATAACAGCCTGTCTTGGCCGCGCCTGTGACATTGGGATAATAGTCTAATGAATCAATATGTTATAGTTTGGGTTCCTGTTAAAACCAAGCTATCATTAAAAACCATAAAATCGGCCATGTCAACAATTCAGCTTGAGGATATTACTATCTTATCGGAAAGAACAACTCGATCTTAAGAAGGGATTATCGACTATGGGGAACCTCTAAAAATTGCTTTTTCAAACTGTCTTTCAATTTCCCTGTATTCCTCGGACTCCTTGAAATCAGCGAAAAAATGTCTTTTGTAATCTTCATATTGAAGAAACGGAACACACCCGTTTTTACAATGATCCAGATATTTTTCTTTTCTCAGTTTCTGGTATTGCGGCCCAAACCACACCTTCTCAAAACCTGACTCATATACATTTCCAATCACATAGCTTCCCGAATAACAACATGGGGTAGCCTCACCATTGACAGATATAAATGCGTCGTTATAAAGGAAAGGGCATTGCGCATCACGCTCAGGGGCATGAACTTCTCCGCAGTTAAACTTCCATGCCTGCACAATCACACCTAGTTCGCGCCCCACGGCCCTGGCGGCGTCCAGGATATCGTTATACTCATCCATTGTATTAAACAAGGCATAACGCAAATGCTCCTTGCATGTGACCTGGTATGGATTGAATTCAACCTTGCCGATTCCCAACTCTCGCGCCAGACGAACAAAGGAAGGCATCTCCCGGTAATTCTCGCTATGGGTCACAAAATTCAGTAGCGCTTTTCCCGTTTTCCTATCATCGAGCGCTTCCATAAATTCTCTTATTCTTTCCAATGTCTTATCCAAGTCATACTTCATATATTTTCTATATGAGACAGGATCGGCGGAGTTAAGGGAAATGACCATCCTTTTGAGCCGAGGGCCGAATAGGCGGGCTTTTTCTTTGGACAAGACGGTTCCGTTGGTTACAAGCTCTATAATATCCTTTTTTGGGCTAACAGAATAGATATATCTCATCGCTTCGCCAAGCTTCGGATGTAGCAAAGGCTCGCCTCGTCCTCCGATGGCGATTGTATTCGCATAATAAATGGGAGTCTTAAGTTTCTTCAGATTACTCAGATCGAGATGCGGCCCTTTAAAGTCGTCTTTTGGACAAAACATGCAACGAAGGTTGCAGGTAAGCGAGAAATCTATCGAAAGAGTTTTAGGATATAAGGGTTTGGGGAAAAGTAAGTGAGTATATTTTGGGTGGGACCATAGCCATGGGTGCAATCGATCCTCGACCGCTTTTTTTTTCCTGGCGAATGAAGCTTTTAGCGATACCTCGTGTAATCCACCATTTTGATCGATGCCAATAACGCGCGGCCCGCGAAGTAACCGGCCGAGCCATTCTATATGCCGGTAACCATGGCGGGCTCCGTTGTTATATGGAATTATAAATGAATCGGCGCGGAAATTTTTTAGTCTTCTGATAAGGCCGGGGGATACTCTGCCTAATTTAAATCTGGCAGGAGGGATATAAGCCACCTCGCACGGGCCGAAAACCTTTTCCAGATCATCGCCGGCCACACCTTCCTGGGCGATAACCAGCGCCCGATCCGGCGCCAACTCGCGCATTGACGGCGCTTCGAGCATTTTTGAAATATCGCGCAGTCTGGCCGAGCGGAAAAATATTACTCGCCGCCAGTTTTGGATATCAACGTTTCCCGTCATTTCCTCTACAACATATTTTTCCGCTTATTTCATTCTGCGGCGCGCTGGCCGCAAGAGACGGCGTTGTTTCAGCTTATCAGCAAAATATGAATACAGCAAAGACGCCGTAGCGACCGGATACACGACTGTCCATAAAATCAGTTTATTGAACAAATAACCTATCCCTTGTTTCGTTTCTATTTTCTGCGCGTCCTCAATATTGTAAATTCCCATGGTCCGTCTGGCCCCTAAAAGCAGGGCAAACAGCTTTACGGCAAAATATCCCTCACCTTTAGGGTTATTGTAAATAACAACTGTTACATCGGGGTTGACATGGCGCCTGGCTTTCATCCATGTTGAAAAAACATGACGCAACGCAAACTTACCCTGCGGCATTGCGGGCGCCACCAGAGGGCCGTTCTCTTTGAACGGCGTTCCTTTCTGCGATATCAGAGTAATATTAGCGCCCGGGAAAGCTTCGCGCATTTTCCTGACAACAAGCTCAACAGCTTCAGGCCTCGCGGTCGTTAAAATGGCTATCTCCTCTGGAGGGCCGCCGGGGAGAGAGCGGGTGTATTCGAGCGCGTCTCCTGCGTGTCTGTGCGCGCGTTTAGATAGCGCTTTTAATACAATCGCAATATCTTCGATAACAGATCTGAGTTTTAACCATACGAGAAGCCAGCCAACCGACCTGTCAAACGAGCGTTCATCCGGCTCCCACACAGTTGACGGCTCATCAACATGCAACCGCATGCAATGGCCCAGATAATTGGCGGTGGCCTGGAATTGAGAGCAGTCAGCCGGTGGCGCGATCACCGAACGTTCTGCGCCAACATCCACACTGCAAACCAGGAATTTCGCGGAGTCGGCCGGGAAGAACAAATCGTACGAGTCTGGCGCGCAGTTGTGATCAAAATAAATTCCTCTTGCCTTCGGAATCCGCCTGTCCCCCCACTCATTGAAATTGATCATTATTGGATGCAATAGAGAAGATCGAACCAGCATTTTGCCCGCGCTTACTCGCCAAAGCAATAAGGCCCGCAAACGCGCATAACCGAACCGTGACTTCAGACGCGCTACACCAGATAACTGAAGACGCTCAAGCGCCATGTTCGTCAGAGAAGCAGGGGTGAACGCAACAGAACCATCACAGCCATTATCAGCGAACTCGCCCCGGGCTTGCATCAGGGCCTCTTGGGCCACAGGGATATCCGGGATCATCGCCATAACCTTGCCTGCCGTGGCGGCTTTATATACCGTATCGAGCGCTCCGTCCGAAAAAACCATTTCTGGCAGGAGCCAAATAAATACCGCGCTGGCGGCTATCGCCTGATCCATCGATCGCGCCTCCAGTCTTTTGGAAATATACGGATCTTTCGCCTCGCTTTGCTCTACCGTCTCCAGGCGCGCTGTCATTAGTTTTGACAGAGTTTTATACACATCGCTACTTTCAATTCTATCCGCCGACTCCTGTCTGGCGTGGATGGTGTAAACAATGTTCGGCGCGTCCTTGAGACGACCAAGGTTGTTGCTGGAAAGCTGAGTGGGCAATGACACATTGATCCAGGTCTCCACTGCTTTATTAGTGATCGCCACGACATTAATCATGATCGCAGGAGAGTCCGAAACTACTTTTTTTCCTACGGCGCGCCCTGATCCGGTTCGCAGTCGCTCGCGTAATATCCCGTGTATCTGGTGGCATCGCGCTTTTTGTGTGTGATCTTTCATTGTGCGTTTATGGCCCGCTTCCGCAATTTCGCGCCGTTGCTCTTCGTGATCGAGCAGGTAGTTCGCCTTGTCCACACATTCGTCTAAAGACCCATAGGTCACAACCTCACGCTCAGCCTCGAACAGATCGGACAGGTTGTCCCCTCTGTTCATAATCATGCACGAGTTGACGCCGGTGATATCAAACATGCGGTAGTTTCCAACATTATTTTTAGCGACGTCGGTATGTATATTGAGCGCTATTTTTGACCGGCGGATAATCTTATACATGTCCAACCCAAAAACCGGATCGTGGAGCCGTTCATGAAATATGCTCTTGAGGGGGCCCGAAGGAATAGAATCGCCGAGGACGCCGCTGGTTTTTCTGGAAAGTTCGCCGAGAGCCAGACGGCTGAAATTCCGCCCGGCTTCCATCAATGCTATATCTTTCCGGGAGAAGACCTCCAGGAGATCGCCTTGATCCTGGAGCGAAACCCACCACTCGATTAAGGGCTTTATTTTCTTCAGGAACAACGTTTCTTTAAAATGATATCTGTTTATGACATTGTACTCTTCCCAGATATTTATATTCGTGCGTTTCAGAAGTTCGAGAAGCGTAAAATAACGCGCCGTGTGGTGTGGGTGTGTGAACGGATTGCCATACTGATCTTCCATGTATCCTGTCGATCCGGCGAACACCAGGTCGGCGTATGTTTCTTTCCCTTGACTTTCGCCAGGGCCAAGAAGCTGGAGAATGGCGTCGTCGAACGCAAGATAAACCAGGTGGGAATCGCGTGACATGCGCCGGCAACGCTCGCGTAAGAAAGGGGCCGCCGGAAGTAAAACGTCGATATCTTTCAATACATATTCGTGAACCGGCCATCCGAAGTGAATCGCGGTAAGCTTGACGAACGGGAATTCCCGTTTCAGGTTTCTGCGAATAAAGCCAGGAAGTGGGATGACGCTCTGGAAATAAATGACATCCGGTCGAATATATTTGATCTGGCTTATCAAAATATCATAAGACCAGGTCTTTTCGCCGTACGAGACGCCATGCTCTTTCGCCCAGGTTTTCTGAAGAATCTCTACATCAAAAAATATTTCGCTCGCATCGTTTCCCAGCAGTCGCATAGCTCTGGAGAACCCGTCAGAATAGATGGTACCGAGCTTAACCAGCTCTTTTTGTTGTAATTCGTATGGCTCGTAAACCAGCCCGGGTCTGTTGTTGTAAAAAGATCTCTGCACGGTTGGATATGGAGGCATGCCGCCAATCCATAAAATGCGATAATTGCTCATTTTATGAAACAGGGGTTAAACAGCGCTATGAAAACGATTCAAGAAAAATCCTGCGCCCAAAATTGATTATACAAAGGGGTCTGGGAGCGGTGTGCAGGTAAAAAATATTATACAACAAAAGTTGTTAAAACGCTTTTAAGAATCTAAAATAATATGAAGTTCCAGCAAAATAATAAAGCATTTCGAGGGAGAAATCAATGGGCGGGCCAACCGCCTCTTACAGCAAAGAGTTGGGAGGCCTGTCTATCTATCATCAAGCGCCGCATGGTTTTTCTGTAAAGGATGTCTTATATTTCAACGCGACAGAAGACTGCTTCGAGGTCTTTTTCTATCAAAACTCAGGCAGTAGCGAAAACATCGGCGGCCATCCAAGCTAAACTTTTTCCTATGGATATATCGCGGCGGGGTTTTACCAAACTGCGCCACCATAATATGTATAATGCAGAATGAAATATTTTGGGCGTGTATTTTTTGAAATTGCCGGGGTGTGCAACGCTAAATGCCCTTATTGTATAACCGGGAATAAAAACGCCCCGCCCGGGAAAATTATCAGCGCCGGGATGTTTTCCGATATCCTCGGAAAACTGTTCGCCGAAAAGGTGATCGATCAAAATACGAGAATATATTTATTCAACAAGGGCGAGCCTTTCCTGCATCCGAACCTTTCCGGGATTATTGATATTCTACATAATTACAATCTTAAATATGAAATTAGCACTAATGGATCCATTGTCCCTCATATTGATAAAAAACTGGTTTCCGGCCTTCAGCTTTTAACGTTTTCAATGCCGGGGTTTTCCCAGAATTCTTACGATAAAATTCACGGCTTTGACTTTGAAGAAATAAAAACCAACATGACTGAAATTGTCCGTCAGCTGAAGCAGCATGGGTATGAAAACTTTATAAATATCAATTACCATCTCTATCAATTCAGTTTGCTGGAAATTAAGGATTGCGAGTTTTTCGCAAGAAAACTTGGTATATCTCTGGAGCCAATGTTCGCTTTTATCAACGATTGGTGGATTTTTAACGATTGGCTTAATGACAACCTTTCCCAGGACACGCAAAAGAAAATGATGGAGGAGCTTCTGTTTTTTAGCGAATATAAAAGGTTGCTAAAAAGCGCTCCTGAGGGTTATTCATGTGACCAGTTTAATGTTCTTGTGATTGATGAGGAAGGAAATATGGCGACATGTTGCGGACTTCCCAAAGAACACGAAGACTATCATTGCGGAAACGTTCTTAACGACGACATCGATCAAACCTTGCGGAACAAGTTCAACAAACCTGTCTGCGACTATTGTCACAAGGAAGGAATTACATATGCTCTTAACGAGGGATGCGTTCATCGAGCGGATATTTTTGCGATAAATAATGATGTAAAACGTGTTGCGATCTTCGGAGCCGGTAGCGGCGGTAAAATTGCGCTGGAGCTTTCCTCAAGATGCGGCTGGGTTGTCGCTTACTTTGTTGACAGCAACGCAAACATAGGGAGGAGAGAATTTTTAAACGGATACGATGTCAAGACGCCAGCCAGCCTTCTTGAGCGTGATTTTGAACTTATCATAGTGGCGACAGGCGATGGCAAAAAAAGCGTCTTTGAACAGTTGAACAATATGGGTTTTTCTTATCAACGCGATTACATACATTTTCTAGATACCGTAATCGTGGATAATTGCGAGATATCGGTAAAGACAGGAAAACCAAAATCAAAATGAAATTTCATCTTACTGTGATTATTGCGCTTAGCCGTCCCTCGAAAACTTCCCGCGCTATACACCGTAAGATAAAGCTCGATGTCGATCCTTGAAAACTTTTATAAGCAACATAGCCTGAATGTACACCCAAAACTGGCTGATAGTCTGATAATCATCTTTTGTATAGGCGCGCGCCACGGCATCGCAAATGGCAGGGCCTTTCCAAACCTGCGACTCAAGGAATTCCCTGCTGTTGGTTAAATCTAGGATCAACGGTTTGAGAGGCCCGGCGACCCATTCGAGAACAGGACTGTTATAACCAAGTTTATCAGGTCTGGTTCTCACCACTTCGGGTATTATTCCTTTCATTGCATGGCGAAGCAATTTTTTTGTAAAGCCACCCCCGACCTTGCTGTGCCACGGAATAGGCAGTGTCAAACAAACAACCCGCCAGTCCATAAATGGCGAACGCACCTCTACGCCATGGGCCATGGATAACCTGTCAAAATTTCTGAGGATTGATGGAAGGTTTGTGTAATGAAATTCGGCGAACATCCGTCTGCTTGGCGGATCTAGACGCATTAACTCGCGCGTGTCGCTGTGTGACAGTTGCGGGTAAAAACTGTTGTGATTCACGCGGAGCCATGGATTTCTGGCGGATCTGGCTGTAAAGGTGGATGGTGACCATAGCTGGCGCTCAGGTTTGACTTTCAAACTATCAGTGATAAAAACGAAATCCTTTTTATATCGGAATCCCATTTCATCAAGCTTTTTGAATATCTGGCTTTTCCCAGGCGTTGAAGCGACCATTATTATGTCGTAATCGCGTTTCAGAAGGGCGTCCGGCGATCTGATTTCAAATTCCTCGAATTTTTCGCCCCATTTTTCCGGTGCGCTGTCCACGAAATAGGCTACTTCCCAATCCATGGAACATGTGAGCTCCAGAGCTCGCGCTCCGCCTTGGCCGCATCCATATACAACGGCGCGCTTAACGCCGCTTACGTCGATCCCCTTTTTTAGCGTCCAGGTTATAGTCTTTTGGATTCGCCGCGCTTTCTCGGACGCTAAAGCCGATAAATCATTTCCAAAGCTAAACCCGGGCGGTGGCATGCTACTCGCGGACATCCTCTGGAATGTGGAAGAGAGCCGCCTGTATCGCATCGGATTTGGGAAAGGGTAAAACGAATGTCTCAGAAATTCGCCTGCGTAATGGGGGTATCCCGCTAATAGTTCGTCACCGCCATGCCCCTCAATTGAAACGCGGAACCCGTTTCCTCTCATTTTCTCGTACAAAAGCCATGGAGCGCTTGGTAAATCGTAAACTTCCTCAAAGGCGAACAAAACCTCCTCCAGCCGCCCGATGCTGGAGTTGACATCGATCTCGCTAAAGGCAGACGGGACGTTCGAGTGGCGAACCACCTCCTCGGCATAGCATTTTTCATCCTGATAGGTGCCGGGGAATGACGCCACAAAAGCTTTTAACTCTTGTTGAGCCTGCGGGTTGGCGTATTGCTCTCCAGCTTTGATCGCCGACAAGGCGCACAAAACAGAGCTTGAATCCAGGCCACCGCTCAGGCTAACCGCCACAGGAACATCACTTCTCATCCTGATATGACATGCGTCAAAAAACAGTTCCCTGAAGCGCGAGACCTGTTGAGCGAAACCGCCCCGGGGAGCCTGCATCGATGAAAGAGTATTCCACCACCTTTTTATTTTTATGTCGCCGTCGGCGCGTATCACCATACAGCGGCCTGCCAATAAACGTTTGACGCCGCGTAGTAAAGTGTTTTCCGATCCTTCCACCTCGCTGAAGTTGTTCAATGCCTTTGCCAGTATCTTCTCGTCGTATTCAAGTGAAAACCGGCCCAGCGCAAGGAAAGCTTTCATCTCTGACGCAAACGAGAACCGTTCGCCATCATGATAATAGTGGAGAGGTTTTACCCCAAACCGGTCCCTTGACAAAAACAGGGTTTTCTCCCGCCTGTCCCATATGCCGAAGGCCCACATGCCGTTAAACCGGTTCTGGCACTCCTCTCCCCACTTTGCGTACGCCGCTAAAATCACCTCGGTATCAGATGAGCCGGTGAACCGGTAGCCCAGCCCTTCAAGCTGGTCCTTTAATTCAAGGTAGTTGTATATTTCTCCGTTATATGTAATTACGAACCTGCCATCGGCGTATGACATCGGTTGTTTTCCGGTGGCTGATAAATCGAGAATGGCCAGCCGCGTGTGGCCAAGAGCTATAGGATCATCGACAAAAACTCCGTAATCATCAGGCCCTCTCGGGATGAGAAGATCGGTCATCCGGTTTATCGAAACCCGGTCAACCTTTGAGCCATCAAACTGAAGTAATCCTGCTATCCCGCACATAATAAAGCCGCATTGAAAAGAGTGTGAGCCAAGAATCAAGCTCGATAAATGTGAAAACCAAAAATGAGCAAAACGCCTAAGAGGTCGTTAATATATGCAGTCTGCCGCTATAATGATCTGTCATCAAAAGATCGCCGCCGGCAAAAGACATATCGGAAACAAATGATAAATGGGCGTCTCTTAGAATATAGCTCTCCTCGCCATTTTTTAAGCGCGCCAGATGAAATAGCAACTGCGATTGACTGTCATAAACCTGCAGTCCAATGCCGACGCAGGATGTCACAAAACAATAATCTTTGTTGGCGCGCGCTACTCCTACCGGGCGGCATGCCGTCTTCAGTCCAAGGAACGCCCCCTGATTTTCGTCAAGAGAATATGAATAAACAGAATTTGCGCTTGGTAAAGAAATAAGCAGTTCATCGTCGTGGATTGTCATATCTCCAATTTCCGCCAGCGCCGACGGATCGAGCGGCTCGCTCTTCGTAAATTCTTCACTCACCAACTGAAAATTACTGCCACGCTCGAAACTATTAAAACCGCAAAACAGATATTTGCCCGCATCAGTCATGATAAATCTTGTGTGAACTTCTGGTATGTCGCACTTGATATCACTTGTTATATCATCACACGATCCAGAGTCTGAATCGAGTATCACGAGCTTTCTGAATCTGACTGAAGGTGGCTGTTCGACGATCAATAGCATGATTTGATTCTGGGAAATCATTTCCAGCCCACTTATGTATACTTCCGCATCTGACCGCCATAACAACTTCGAGTTCCCTTCGATATCGCATAAATAAACGCTCCCTCCAACTTCAGAGACAATAATCTTGTTGTCGTTCAAAGCTTTAACCTTGGCTGGCACGATAGGCGAGCCGGTCTCCGAATGATAAAAGGAAAGGCTCGTAACATATCTTATTTCCATTCCAGCCGATGGCGGCTCCATCGATTCTTTTTTGATCTCATCTGATACGGTGGATCCGACCGATAAAATTAATGATAAAGGCTTAAATTCCTCGATTAAGCCGCAAGCCTTGATTAATGGCCGCCAGTGCTCACCTAAAGCTGTTTGCTCTATATTTTCTGGGACGTGTTTTTTTATTACAGGCTTTGCTCCATCAATATAGGCGGCCCTCAAGCACCTGTCTAGATACTCTATGGCGTCTTGTTCAGACTTGATATATTCGCGGGAGGAGGCGAGAACCTCTCTGAGACGCTCGTCGCCGGAGCCGGACAGCTCCAAAGTATCGAACACAGCGATCATGTATTGAAATTTAGTTTCATCGTTGCGTTGCGCTTGGTATTGATAAGCTGTGACGGCGGTTTCATAATAACCCCACTTCACACTAATCATACTTATCAAATTAAGTAGCGTCTCCGGTATGTAGTCAATGGTGTCATCTCCGATTCTTTCAAATTTTCTTATTTCACTTTCGCATTCCAGCGTCTTAAACAGCGCGGACTCGTCGAGCAACAAAAGCGCTTTTCTTAAATACGAAAGATGATAGATAAGAAAAAAGATCGCTGTCAACGCGTTAGCGACAGCCACTATATTCAAGGTTTCAAGTTGTTTGAGATGTTTTTTAAGCCACGATATTGTCTCCATGTATTCGTCTTCTATACTCAAGTATTCGCCTTGTAGCAAGCTCCACAGCTCCTTGCGGGCGGACATCAAGAGCCTGTCTTTATTGGCGCCATCAAGGGCTTTTATGGCTCCAGCTATACTGGAGATTGAGGTTGCGCTATAGATTCGGTGTTTTTTTCTCGATTGATAATATTCCAGGCATAGCCTGTTATACGCAGTCGTCAGCGGTTTAATATTCGACTTTTTCAACGTCTCCGCGTGAATCTTCTCACGGTATTCGCTCTTGCCAGATATTATTTTACAAAGGTCAGGCTCGATTTCCATCGCCTTTTGCATCGCAAGTCTGGCCGAGTGAATGTTCACATCCACATACTTGCGTATGAACTCGATGTTCTTTTCGGAAAGCGGGCTCCGTTTGATAAATAAAAGCCACTTATCACTTTCCATTTCAGTCCAGGAGCAAGGAATTTCCTCTATATCTCCGGCGCCGGGTATTTCATGGGAAGGTAAAGCCTCCTCCAGACCGGCGCTCCGGCAAATAGAATATGTTTTTACGGCGCCGGACCACCCATCGACCGAAAGCATTCGCGTAACATCACCATCGCCTGTCTGTAGCGAGAACGCCGGAGGTTTGTTTTCATCGGCTTCAATCAGGTTTTGACTTTCCAGCCACGGCCGATCCAAATCCAGAAAAGTAAAGGGGAGGTTTACGCCGCAGATGAGGATAATCCCGTTTCCAAGCGCCTCGACTTTTGTGGGGTATCTATAGGGAGGATTCCCTTCAACATCCAGTTTGTATATATCCAGCAACACACCCTCTGCGGTGGTGCGGCAAAGGCGTCGATTGCCGGTATCGGCGAAAATCAGGCTCCCGTCCTCCATCTCCGCGTAAGCTTGAGGATAATTAAATCCATAAGAGTTTTGAACACCGTTGAAATATGTATCGGTGGGATTGACGAGTTTGGCTTCAGTCTCCCTTGTCATCAGTTCCCCGAATGCGCCGAGATATTCCCCGTTTGGGCCATGTTTCTTGACCCTGTGATTGCACTTTTCAAGAATTTGAAGCGAGCCGTCATTACCAGGAATCACCGCCACCGGCTCATTAAAGTTATTTTCGCCATCACCAATGGATCCAAAAGCGGAAATGAAGTTCCCTTCCAGGTCGAATCGCTGTACCCGATGGTTCCAGGCGTCACATACCGCAAGTTGCGTCGAACCGCCAATGTCAACAAGAGCCAAGCCTCTTGGATACCAGAACTCTCCAGGGGCGTTTCCTTTGCCACCAAACGCAAAGACGCATTTACCCGCTTTATCCAAGACAACAATACGGTGGTTGAATTCATCGGAGCAATAGATCCTTCCCGATACGTCCTGCGCTACGGAATGTATTGTCATGGGCGAGGGGCCAGGAACATTTTCGATTTTGAACTCGGCGGTGAGTTCGACCGTAATGAACGAGCTTTCCAAATGACGATTTCCAGGCATTTACCGATTTTCCGCTATATCGAAGGCGCTTGCCGACATTGTTGTTTCCGCATTATAACTTCCAGTAAATTTCTTTGATATTGTTATTTTTCCAGATTCAGAAATTAGCGCATTTTTTCCAATAAGAAGGCCCAGAGACGCAAAATCGAATCAGGAAGTTTCGCTAGCGCAAGCGCCGCTTGGATTATATTACTGGATTCAGCGTCGATTGCTTCCCAGTTATCGTCCGTTTGCGTTGAATGGATACGAATGGCTTCCGTTAGAAAATATTTGTGGATATGGTGTCCATTACGTTTCAGAAAACGGGCATAACCAATTATGTTGAATTTTGACGCCCCTATAAACCCGACGCTTTTATCTACCGGACTCATCTCAAAAGCTGTTATATCGTCCGAATCCGTAACAATGTAATAATCGGAAGGCAGAGGCGCGGCCTTTTGAAAGTAATCAGTATCAAAGTTGCCGTATATCAGCCTGGACTTTGAAACCGGATTCAAAAGAAGTGGATGCAGATGCAGACATCTTGCGACAAAGCCTTCTGCTCCGACTTTCCAGTAAAGATGTGTTGGCGCTCCATTGGGACTTTTAGCGTCAATGTACATCGATGCGGTTATGGGATGCAAATGTCCAAGCGCAAGCTCCACCAAATCCCTCGAAGGGGAGGGCATATGCCCATTTTCGTCCGTAAACTTTTCCTTGAATGCCGGAACGAAAGTTTCCTTCGATAGTCTGACTCCAGATAGCGTCACCGCCCGTTTGCCCGAAGAGGCTATTTCTATAAGCCTGGCAAACGCCCCTTCCGAATAGACTTGGTCAGGTGGCAGAAAAACAAGAATGGCGTTTGCCATGTTGGCTGAATCTATGGCGGCTTTGTGGCACTGCGTCATGAGCAGTATCGATATCGGCGTCGAATGCCCGCTCGACCTGAATAGATGATCAAGGGCCACGACCTGTGTTGGCATTAAGCTCTCGACTTCCTTGTAGAACCGGTTATCAAGAATTGTTTCCGCGTCTTTAGAAGAAGTGTAGATTTTATATACTGCGTCGGTTTCCCCGAACGCGCGCAAATTGCCTGGTGTAAGCTGGTTCGGGAGACATACATTCAGAAAAAGATCTGTGTATTGATCGCCCCACACGGCTGATATCAAATGAATTTTCATTGATCGCTTTTTTTACTCCGTGGTTCGCGCGCAATTATCGATTTAATGGTCTCCTCCAGCGCTTCGGCCAAGGCTTTATGGGCCATGACCTTCTCCTCGGCGGCGCCTTTTCCCGGATCTATAGAAGCTGACGGCCATGTAAACCCGTTTTCATTTAAAAACTCAGAATAAACAGCAGGTTTCCCATCCATGCTAATTACGATTAATTCGGCGTCATGTTCCTCGCACAAAGTTTTTGCTTTCAGCAGTTCGTCTTCTGAAAAATCGCGCCGCGCTGAGAACCCGAGGATAACGATTTTCGGTTTCTCGGCGCCGAATCTCTCCTCAAGGGCCAGGCAAGACTGATGAAGCGAGTAATCTGGCGCCCCGTAATTTCTGACATTCCACGAGCTGAATTTCTCCTGAAGGATCCAGGAGAAAACCTCGTCGTCGTTAAGCGCAACGCCAAAAACCTCAGATGGGCCGAATACGCTCAGCAAGGGCCGGTCGGCCACATAGTTTTGATCCTCAGATGTGAAACGCGCTCCGGCTCGATCTATGCGGCATCGCCACTGGTATTGTTCAGCGCCTTTTTTCCTGGTCACCTTTACGGTCAAGTCGGCGGGCCTGTTTATCCAGCCGAGTCGTGGGTGAGGTGTGATGATGAGCAACGAAAGGTCTTTGTCGGCGAAGGCTCTGGTAGAAGCTGGAAGCTCAAACGTTTCATCCCAATACTCAATAAAATCCGGGTCGAAGGAATATGAAACATAAAGCTCGGATTTGTTGAGCAGACGCCAGCGCATCCAGAATTTGAGTGTTTCGAACACATTTTTATGGATGAATTGATCCCCTATAACAACAACTATTACGCCGGGTTTTATTTGCCGGAGAGTCGCAAGAAGTGAGATGTTGAACTTTGTAATATGTCCGGCAAAGCTCTTGACATCATAGTCCAGACCTGGGAACGGACTTTTTCTTTCATTGTTAACAACAGCTACAATATTAGTCACGCGGCTCTTCAGGCTATTAATTGCTTTAAGGACAAAATCCTTTCTTGCCGTACCCAAAATAACAAATTTCGCCGGATAATCTTTTGACAATCTGCCCATAACAAGATAATTGGCCGAATAAGGTTTAGTTTTATGGAGGATACCATGATTTCAAAATGGCAGACCCTGGCTTCCTCAAGGGTTTCGCGGCAGTTCTAGTGAACAAAGCAGATCGCGCCGCCCTTCGGGAGCATACGGCCTGAGACGCCCAATCTTATTGCTGAAACAGGCCGATCATGGTACGGTTACACTAGCGCTAGGGACATATGGGAAATATCGGTTTGAGATATGCCAACCATCTGTTTTGAGTTCGTTGCCATCATTCTATCGCGCGATACGAGGTCAACAACGCTCAGCCAATCTGGATGGCTTTAATAGCCAAACAATATATTTCTTTGGTTGCTACAGGCTCTTAAAGTGAGATTATTCTCAGTCTTTTATCGGCGGAAACCTTATGAAACTCCATGATTCACCGGTTAAGTTTCACTCCCGCCGCGTCGATACGCATAACAGGGCGCCCGGCCAGGAAAAGTGTTTGTGTGTGTCACTTCGCCGCCGCCCCTTTGCTCTTAGGAGCATGTTTCGTAATGCGGATTTGTATGGCAACAGGCGCTCTAATAAGGTCTGACCGCGCGCCCTTTATCTGTGGGGCATCTGTGCCAGGAGGCCATTCACAAGCCGTTCTGAAATGAAGAGAATGTTGATTGGAGGGACTTGCGGATGAAGCGCAACATCGGTATTGTCGGCTATGGCTACTGGGGGCCGAACCTGGCTCGTAATTTCGCCAGCCACCCGGAGTGCGTAGTTAAGCGCATCGCGGAAGTCGATCCGAACCAGCGCGCCAAGGCGGAGATGTCCTGGCCCCATTCGGAGGTGGTCGCCCACGCCAGCCAGATTCTCACAGCTCCCGATATCGATATTGCAGTCATCGCCACGCCGGTCTCCACCCATTTCGAGCTGACCATGACAGCTTTGCGCCATGGCAAGCATGTCTGGGTGGAAAAGCCTGTGGCGGCCACCTCTGATGAGGCGCGGCGCATCGCTGACGAGGCGGCCAAGAGGCGCCTGACCGTAATCACCGATCATACGTTCCTGTTTACAGGCCCGGTGATGAAAATGAAAGAGATTGTCGAGAGCGGGGAGATGGGAAGCCTGCTCTATTACGATTCGGTCAGGGTAAACCTCGGCATGTTTCAGCATGACGTCAACGTCTTGTGGGATCTGGCCACCCATGACCTGGCAATAATAAACTATCTTGTGAAGGATCGCCCCACGACCGTCAGCGCCATCGGCTCCTCCCATTTCAACAGCCATATAGATGTCGGTTATCTGACACTATGGTACAACGATAACTTCATCGCCCACTTCCACGCTAACTGGTTATCGCCGGTTAAGATACGGCGGACACTGGTGGGCGGGGCTCAGCGGATGCTTGTATGGGACGATGGCGAGCGTGAAGAGAAAATCAAGATTTACGACAAGGGAGTCAAAGTTTTTAACCGCGAGGGGGTCTACCAGATGCTGGCCACCTACCGGGTGGGGGATATGCGCTCGCCCCTGCTCTCCACCGGCGAGGCTTTGGCGCGGGAGGTAGGCTATTTTATCGACTGTATCGATCATGGCCGCTCCCCGCACAACGACGCGCTGGCCGGCATGCGGGTGGTGGAGATACTTGAGGCGGCCGACCGATCACTTGCGTTAAACAGCGCGCCGGTGGAGTTGCCATGAGCGCCACGTATCAAGAGCCGGTGAGGGTTCTGATATCGGGCGCTGGAACAGCCACCTGCCAGGGTGTTGTAAAAGCGCTCCGCCTGGTCAACGACAGCCATCCAACGAAGATCCACGTCATGGATATGGAGCCCCTTTCGGCAGGGCGGTTTATGGCCGACCGGTTTCATCTCGTTCCCCGGGCCGAAGACCCCGGCTTCTTCGAAGCCGTCTGCTCCATTGTCAAGAGCCAAAAGATTGAACTGCTCATTCCAATTGTAGATTACGAATTCGGCGCCCTGGCCGAGGGGACTGATCATCTGGCCACTCTTGGATGTGAAGTGGCGATAGCGCCTCCGGATGCGGTACGCCGATGTCTCGACAAAATAAGGACGCGCCAGCTTTTTCTTGAGTGCGGCCTCGCCACCCCTCCCACCATCCCGCTGGAGCGCTACGCAGAATGGAGCGAGGGCTTTCCGGTCATCGTAAAGCCAATCGAGGGGCGCGGCTCTGTTGATGTAAACCGTCTCGAAAACGGCTCCGAGGTGGCCCGCCTCAACGACGCTCGTCCCGCAGGTACTATGCTGTTACAAAACTATGTGGAGGGGCGGGAGGTGACCGTTGATTTCATTACTGACCGGGCCGGACAGCTTCTCGGATATGTGCCCCGCTACCGGCTGGAAGTGAAAAGCGGCGTGTCGTACAAAGGAAAAACCTTGCACAACCAGGCCATCGGGGAGGCTGTGGCGAAAATCGTAGCCGCCCTTGATTACCGGGGGCCGGGAAACCTTCAGTACATGGAGACCGATCAGGATCCTGTGTTCATTGAGATCAATCCC